>CALYZQ010000006.1 GCA_945609985.1 uncultured Lachnospiraceae bacterium
CTTTTGGCAATCTGATTCCTTGACTATTTCCCCATTCTTTTACTTGTGCTTGCATTTAAAACCCTCCTCGCGTGTAGTATATACATAGTATATACTACATAGCAAAAAATATCAATTAATTTCTCCTAAAAGAAAACGAAAATTCAAGTTTATGTATTTTGCCTAATTCTCTACCACGGTCAACAGCTGTGACACCGTTCTGTTCAGAATTGGGTGTCTGTAGTTGGGAGCCAGTTCGCTCAACGGTTTTAATACAAAGTAACGGTTCTCCATGTCCACATGGGGGAGAATCAGCTCCTCATCCTCATATATCAGCTTATCATAAAAGATGATATCCAAGTCAAGTGTGCGGGGTCCCCAGCGGAGCTCCCTTTTTCTGTCCGCCGCAGCTTCTATCCCGTGAAGTTTAACAAGAAGGTCTTTGGGGAATAATAAAGTTTTCAGTGCAATGGCACCGTTTAAGAAATCCTCCTGCTCCACACCGCCGTAGGGCTTTGTGGTAAGCAGTCCGGATACTTTTATATCCTTATTCTGCGGAATGGCTTTTAAGGCATCAATAGCACCTTCTATGTACTTCTCTTTATCTCCCATATTCGACCCTACAGACAAATACACCTGATGCCAGCCTCTGTGAATCTTTACGGAGACACTGTCAAATGGTAGACCTACAGGGGCTTCCGGCTTTCTAATTTCTAAGTCAATAGCTTTTATTAAATCAAACTTTAACAAAATCTCTTCTGCCATTTTTTCAGCTACCGTCTCAATCAGCTTACAGGTATGTGCCTCCATCCAGTCATTGATAAAATGGCACACCTCACCGTAGTTGGTGGACAGTGTCAAATCATCCTTCCTTCCTGCTTCTGCGGTATCCGTATAAAGAACAGCATTGATATAAAAGGGCTGTCCCTCCTTGTTCTCTTCCGGGTAAACACCGTGGTAGGCATATACCTCTAAATTATCAATCCGAATCTCGTCCATTGTCTTATTCCTTCCAAGAATTCTAGTAGCGTGCATTGCCTTGCAGGAACTCCCCTGCAAATGGTACACTCATCATCAGCTTCCTAGTATCGCCTCCGTCATGCGGATGGCGCGCACGTTTTTCTCTACATCATGCACACGCACAAAGCTACAGCCCTTTGTAACTGCCAGCACAGTAGTTGCAAGAGTTCCTTCTTCTCTCTCCGAAACCGGCAAATCCAATGTCAGACCAATAACGGATTTGCGGCTGCAACCTAAAAGCAAGGGATAACCAAATACCTTCAGTTCCTCCAGACAATTGATGATTTGAAGATTCTGTTCATAGGTCTTCCCAAAGCCCACACCGGGATCCAATATTATCTTATCCTCTGCAATACCTGCTTTTTTTGCAAGGCGGATGGTTTCTGCCAAATCTTCCTTCACATCCTCCAGAAAGCTTCTGTAGTCAGCTTCCTTACGGTTATGCATCAGACAGCAGAAAGCATTACTCTTTGCAATTACCTCTGCCATATCCTTATCTGCCTTAAGTCCCCAGATATCATTTATCATATTGACACCGGCTGCAATACCAGCTCGCGCCACTTCACTTTTATAAGTATCCAGGGAAACCGGTACATCGAAATGAGCCTTGACTGCTTCAATCACCGGAACCACACGCTCAATCTCTTCCTCCGTAGAAATCCGGGTATACCCGGGTCTGGTAGATTCGCCGCCTATATCCAGAATATCCATGCCTTCAGAAATCATCTGCTCCACATGTCTTAAAGCCTTGTCTTTTTCCTTCCAACAGCCTCCGTCCGAAAAGGAATCCGGAGTCACATTCAGAATACCCATCACATAGGTATGTTCCTTTATACAAAATTCTCTGTTACCTATTTTCATAATCTTCTTTCCTCTCCTTCAAAAGTCACCTTGTCACTATTATTAATGCCACAATGAATCTTCCGCCCGTCGCAGTCAATATTTCAAACTTAAATTCTTCTTTTCCTTACTCCAATTACACTCCGCTTCTGCTTCACATGCAAAACAGGCGCGGCTAGCCTTGTCCGCACGGTACAAAAGTCCGTTCAAATCCCGGTCCTTAGCCACTTCCTTATTGCGGTGATTCAGGATTGCCTCAACAATAACACCTGTTTCTTTATCATCAAAACCACATTCCTTTAAAATCACCGGTGCAATCCGGGCACTGGCTTTCTCATGTGGAATCCCTGCCGCATATTGCAAGTGCTTCCCGATATCGTGGAGCAGCGCCGCCGCATAAATAATTTCATTATCTATAGTCAGCTCTTCTTCCTGATTCATAATCCTCGCAATTCTCGCCACATCCAAAAAGTGCGCCATATTATGACGGCAGAAGCGTCTGTCCGCTTCTGCCTGCCTGTTTTTCTCAAGATTCTCCAAAAACAAATCGTGATTTAATATTTTATCTACTCGTTCCATAAACTCACCTTGACTGTAACATATGGAAAAACTGTTGCTGCAATGCCTGATTGTCTTCAAACACACCTCTGGTTGCAATGCTCACGGTCTTGCTTCCCGGCTTCTTCACACCGCGCATGGTCATGCACATATGCTCCGCCTCCAAAAGCACCATAGCTCCCTTAGGGCACAAATGCTCCATAATGGCATCCGCAATCTGGCATGTCATCTGCTCCTGAATCTGCAGACGCTTTGCATATACCTCCACGGTTCTGGCAAGCTTACTTAAGCCCACCACCTTTCCATTCGGTATGTATGCCACATGTGCCTTTCCGTAAAAAGGCATCAGATGATGCTCACAGGTGGAATAAAAGGTAATATCTTTCTCCAATACCATCTCACTGTTATCAACGGTAAACACTCTGGATAAATGCTCTGATGCATCCTCATCCATGCCGCCGCAGATTTCCGTATACATTCTGGCGATTCTGTCCGGGGTATCCTTTAATCCTTCCCTGTTTACATCCTCACCGATTCCTTCCAAAAGCAGTTTGATTGCCTCTTTTACCTTTTCCTGATTTACCATAACTACATGCCTTTCTGTCAGCGTCGCACCTTTTCCCACCGCGTCGCGCCGACTAACGCTCATATCCCAAAATATCCATCAATCTTCCCAAATAGGACAGAGAGCCGAAAGCGATAATCACATCATCCTTCCCTGCAAGAAGACTGCTCATCTCAACCGCCTCCTCCAGACTGTCCACTGCCGTGACAGCTGTGTGCACCTTTGCAATCTCCTTTGCCAAATCGTAAGCATGCATTGCTCTCGGATTGTTGGGCGGAGTCACCGTGATAATCTGGTCTGCATATTTGTGCGTCAGGGAAATGACCTTATCGTATTCCTTGTCCTTCAATATTCCCATTATATAGATAATTCTTCTGTTTGTAAAATAAAATTCGATAGAATCTGCAAGTTTTTGTGCTGCATCCTCATTATGAGCCCCGTCTACTATAAAAAGCGGCTTCTTTGACACCACCGTAAAACGTCCCGGCCATCTTGTAGCCAAAAGTCCTTCGCGGATTGCCTGCTCACTCACTGCAAAGCCCTTTTGCCCAAGCGCCCTGACAGCTTCTATGGCAACCACAGCATTTGCAATCTGATGTTTTCCTGCCAAAGCTATGGTCAAATTCTTCATGCCTGCATAATCAAATTGCTGCTTTTCCACACCATAGCGCACTTTTGCAGCTTCTTCTGCACCCGCCACTACAAGCATTGCCTGCTTTTCATTTGCTGCCTGATCCACCACCTGCATCACGGCTTCATCCTGCTTCATGCAGATTACATAACACTCGTTTTTTATAATTCCAGCCTTTTGCCCTGCAATTTTTTCCACGGTATCACCCAGAAACTGCATATGGTCCATGCCCACAGAGGTAATCACCGCCACCTGCGTAGTGGTAATCAGATTGGTGGCATCATACAGTCCGCCCATACCGGTTTCCAGCACCACAATATCACATTTCTTTTTCTGAAAATAGAGAAAAGCCAGTGCAGTCTCCACCTCAAAGGGTGTGGGCTGGGAAAGACCGCGTGCAACCATCCGCTCACATGCCGCCTTCACCTGCTCCATAAGCTCTCCCAAGGCCACCTTGGAAATCATCTTTCCATCCACCTGTATACGCTCACGATACTCAAAAATGGTGGGGGAAACATATCTGCCTACCCGATAGCCTGCTGCTTGCAAAATCGTAGAAATAAAAGCAAGTGTGGAGCCCTTGCCGTTAGTACCTGCAATATGCACAAACTTCAAAGTCTCCTGCGGATTCCCAAGCTCCCTGCAAAGTTCCTTTATACTATCAAGCCCCGGAACAATACCAAGTCCCGTTATTTCTTCTATATAATTAAGTGCTTCCTGATATTTCATAGCTTCTCCCATCACGCACCGTCGCGCACTTTGTAATTAAATCCCTGCATATTTTCCAACAATCCGGCAAAACTAATCCTAAAACAAACCGGAGGTATTTGTGCTTTCATGAAAAAATCCCTGCAAAACTTCGCACGCAATTTCCTGCACTGCGGTGTCATCGGTTGGTGCATGGAAATCATCTTTACAGCTCTTCATTCCCTGCGTCGCAGAGATTTCAAACTAAAAGGAAACACCTCAATCTGGATGTTTCCCATTTATGGTTGCGCCGCATTCCTGGCTCCCGTGGGCAGACTGCTACGCCGCTTCCCCACATGGTTTCGCGGCTTTACCTACATGTCGCTAATCTTCTCCACGGAATACTTAACCGGCAATTTCCTTAAGAAAAAAAATCTGTGCCCTTGGGACTACAGCCGCTGCCGCTACCACATCAACCGCGTGATACGTCTGGATTACGCACCCTACTGGTTCGGCGCCGGACTTTTGTTTGAACGGATTGTACGACCGCAAAACACTCCCAAAAAGAATAACGACTGACTCATTTTACATGGGTTCGTCCAAGTCATCCATCTCACCGGAACCAATGTCAAGCATATTGACGGTACGTCTCTTAATCCTTGCTTCCTCGGACTCCTGCAAAATAAATTCCTTGATTGTCTTGGAATTTTTAATATGCTTTAAGATAAGCTGCGGATGTGTGGTATCGCCGGTAAAGCACACTACCGTCCCCAGCTTGAAAAGCTTCTCAATCAAAGTAGCGGTATGCTGCACATCCTGCACCTTATACATATAGCAGTCATTCTCAACTGTCTTAAACAGACCTGTCTGAATCGTCAGTCTGTCCTCCTTTACGGTATACTTGGTAAATGTAAAAGGTAAACCAAAAAATAACCAACGCTTTCTTTCTACAAATTCTGCCATTCTTATTCTCCCATCCGATGCCGACCTTATGCGGTCCGCTCTGATATCATTATATTAGATATCCTCTGTCAATGCAAAACCTTTCTACAAAATTTATGATTTTTTTCATAAGAACCGATTGCAAGTGACCGCCAGAAATGGTATCATATATAAAATGTATTCAGGAGGTCACAGCTATGACAGCAAAAGAATGTATTACTGGACGCAGAAGCATCCGTCAATTTACAGACAAGCCTGTTTCTCATGAGCTTCTTGCTGACATTGTTGCTACCGCAGCATATGCCCCCAGCTGGAAAAACACTCAGATTACCCGCTATCTTGCAGTAGAGGGCGAGATGAAGGCTAAGCTTGCACAATGTACAAGCGCATATCCCAAGAACGGCAGTATTATGAATGATGCTTCCGTTGTAATTGCCATCACCGTAAAAACCGGACGTTGCGGTTTTGAAAGAGACGGCTCTTACTCTACCAATCGTGGTGACTCCTGGCAGATGTTCGATGCAGGTATTGCAACCCAGACTTTTTGCCTTGCTGCACATGAGCAGGGTCTTGGCACCGTTATCATGGGTATTTTCGAACAGGAAAAGGCAGCTGCACTTCTTGAGATTCCGGAAGATATGGATTTGATTGCTCTGGTTGCTGTTGGCTACCCCGCTGAAAGTCCCTCTGCTCCCAAGCGTAAGGAAGTGGATGAATTATTATCTTTTAAGTAACAATATAGTCGAAGGGATTTTCTCTTCGACTTTTTCATGCGGTTGTGCGATATCGCAAACACATTCAGACACAGATTACCATCGCACAGAAAAGAGGAAAACATGAGACATTTAATGAGCCCGATGGATTTTACCGTACAGGAGTTGGATACCTTATTCGACCTTGCCTCCTCCATCGAAAAAAATCCCGCCAAATACGCTCACGCCTGTGACGGCAAGATTTTGGCAACCTGCTTCTATGAACCCAGTACACGTACACGCTTAAGCTTTGAATCAGCAATGCTCCGACTTGGCGGACAGGTTCTCGGTTTCTCCGACGCCTCCTCCTCTTCCGCATCCAAGGGCGAAAGCGTTTCCGATACTATCCGGGTCATCTCCGGATACGCAGATATCTGCGCAATGCGCCATCCCAAGGAAGGTGCTCCCATGGTTGCTGCAGAGAAATCCGACATTCCCGTAATCAATGCCGGTGACGGTGGACATCACCACCCCACCCAGACACTTACGGACCTTTTGACCATCCGCAGTCTGAAAGGACATATCGAAAACTTTACCATCGGCCTTTGTGGTGACTTAAAATTCGGCCGTACCGTTCACTCCCTGATTAAGGCACTGGTGCGTTATCCCGGCATCCGCTTCGTATTTATCTCTCCCGAGGAGCTGCGCGTACCGGATTACATTACCGATATGCTAAAAGCAAACGATATCCCTTATGAGGAAGTAATCCGTCTGGAAAATGTGATGCCTGAGCTTGATTTCCTCTACATGACACGAGTACAGAGAGAGCGCTTCTTCAACGAAGAAGACTATGTACGTTTAAAGGACTTCTATATTTTGGATACCGCCAAAATGGAGCTTGCCAAAAAGGACATGCTGGTGCTGCATCCCCTGCCTCGCGTAAACGAGATTTCCGTGGAAGTGGACGAAGACCCCAGAGCTGCATACTTCAAACAGGCAAAATACGGTGTTTACGTGCGAATGGCACTGATACTGACCCTGCTTAATATTACTGTATAAGGAGGAACATCATGTTAAACGTAGGAAAAATTGAAGAAGGCTTCGTATTGGACCATATCAAGGCAGGCAAGAGCCTTTCCATTTACGAGCATTTACAATTGGATAAACTGGATTGCACCGTGGCAATCATAAAAAATGCCAAGAGCAATAAGCTTGGCAAAAAGGATATTTTAAAGGTGGAATGTGATATCGACATGCTGGATTTGGATGTGCTGGCATTCATCGATCACAACATCACCGTAAATGTTATTAAGAATGGTGAAATCGTGGCAAAGAAGGATCTGGTACTTCCCAAGCAGATAAAGAATGTCATCAAGTGCCGTAACCCCCGCTGCATTACCTCCATCGAGCAGGAGCTGCCCCACATCTTTGTGCTGGCGGATGAGAAGAAGGAATTATACCGTTGCAAATATTGTGAAGAGAAATATACCGAAACTGCAAAGTCACTGTAATGCAATTTTAGGAGCCGTACGCAAAAGTGTTCGGCTCCTTTATCGTGTAGGAAATTGAGGGGCGGGCAGGGGGAGACGGTTTGGACGATTCTGTTTCCGGATGGGTATTTTCTAAGCATTGCGATAAAATCATGTTACCTTTACGGGGCAGCGTGCATGACGCATCCGTGCGCAGGCACGCCAAATTGCACATCCATGTGCAATTTCCCCTGTTTATCGTACGCAATGCTTGAAAATGCAGCCATCCTCCACCCAAGAACGCCAAACCGTCTCCCCCTGCCCGCCCCTCAATTTCCTGCACGATAAAAAAGCATGCGGTGAGACACCGCATGCTCCTAATTTTAGTCAATTATGTTCTTCACAGCAATTATCGGGCTATACTCCGCCTTTCCGATAATAACACCCTTTCTGGAATTGGCTGCATGGATAATCTCACCGTTTCCGATATACAAAGCCACATGAGTGCAGGAAGTGCCGTTTGAAGAGTAGCACAAAATATCGCCCGGCTTTGCATCCGCATAATCTATGTTCCTTCCGTCAGAACTATATTGCCCTGAAGGCGTCCTTGAAAGGGAATATCCGAAGTCCCGATAAATAAAGCAGGTAAATCCTGAGCAGTCCGTTCCGGTTTCCAAACTCTTTCCACCGTTAATATAGACATTGCCCAGATACTGCATGGCATAATCTACAATATTCTGTCTAAGCTCGTCATTGGTTGCATACTCTGTATTTGGCTCTGCTTTCGGCTCCTCATTTTGCTCTGCGCTCTGCTGCTTTTCTGCCTCCAACGCCTTTTGTCTGGCAAGTGCTTCCTCTCTCGCCTTCTGCTCTGCCCTTTCCTCCTCAATGGACTTGGCATATACATACTCTTCCACAATCATGACATACTCTGCAGAAACATACCCTTCCTTTTCGTCAGCGTACAAAACCTTACACCAATCTCCGCAGTCTTCTAAAAGCTTAACCTTTTCGTCATGATTCAGATAGCTGATTTTCTTCGACTGCACATCCGGTTCCTTTCGGACATTCAGTCTGTCAGCCTCCACCAGCACATATCTAGTCACATACTCATCTATCACCTGTAGCGCCTCTTCGCCACAGATAAAATACTCTTCCTTAATATAGCCTTCCACATTGCCGGACACAACCTGCAACCAATCCGAATCTTCTCCGGCCGTTGCAAGAATCTGCGCCACCGAGCCGTTGTACATCCTCCCAACAATTTCACAATCTGTGTTCGGCTCCTTGCGGACATTCACGTACTTGTCCACCTGTGCAATCGCTAAATTAACATATTCTTCCGTTGTACTGACCGGCTCATCACTTACCAGACCCAAAAGCATTCCTGCCCGCAAACCAATCAGCACGATACTTGTCAATAATCCTTTTATCATGCGCGTATCCGTTTCTTACCAAATTAACAGTTACGCCTTATCATATCAAAATAATCAGGTCTCTTCAACCTTAAATTCCAAAATCACCTTAAATAAATCCCCATCCGTCACAATTTGCATCTTACCGTTTTGCAGTTCCACAAGACTCTTGGCAATGGAAAGTCCCAAGCCGTTTCCTTCCATATGACGTGATTTATCTCCTCTGACAAACCGCTCTTCCAGCTCTTCTGCTGATATATTCAGAGCATATTTAGACATGTTTCTGAAAATCACACAAGCCGTACCTTCTCTCTTCTCCAAAGTCAGATACACTCTGGAATTCTCTTGGGCATATTTGTAAATATTGTTTAACAGATTATCAAATACCCTCCAAAGATGTCTGCCGTCTGCCATAACATAGACGGGTTCCTCCGGTTGAGTAGTCAAAAGTGTCAGCTGCTTTTCGTTAAACTTCTCCTCATACTCTCCTGCTGCCTGGGTAAGAAGCACTCCCACCTGACAGGCTTCTAGATGCACCTCCAAATTGCCGGTAGTCGCCTTGGACGCCTCCACCAAATCCTCCAAAAGCTTCTTCAAACGCTTTGACTGGCGGTGAAGCACCTCGGCATATTCAGCCACCTGCTCCTTACTAAGATTTTCCGTCCCCAGCAAATCCGAATAATTGATAATGGAGGTCAGCGGTGTCTTCAAGTCATGTGATACATTGGTAATCAGCTCTGTTTTTAAACGCTCACTCTTCATTCGTTCTTCCACGGCATTTGTCATTCCATGACTGATGCGGTTAAGATTATCACCATGCTCCTTAAGTGCCAAAAACATTTTAGAGGTATCCACATGATAGGAAAGATTCCCCTCCGCCAAAGCTTCACTTCCCTGCTGCAGCTTTTTGCACAAAAGTGCCACATATAACACCACAGGAAACAACACCAATTTCTCAACAAACCATAACGCCAGAAGCTCCTCGCACAAAAAATAGGAGTCGACAAACACTAACATTCCAAACAATTCCACGATACACACGCCTGCAAAAATAATAACAGTCGTTATCACCAGGGGAATTCCCTTAATCAACATGATTAAGAAGCGCCCAAACTTCTTTCCTGCACGGAAGCACCATCTACATACCACATAGACCAAAGTATGCTTCAAAAGTCCTCCCATTTTAAGGCGCAGTGCCAGCTCCTGCAAATACAAAGTACTCCACACCGTAAGTGCCGATACCATCAATCCCATCCACGCATAGAGACCGATACTGCCAAATGCATATGTCCCTTCTACCATCAGTGCACATCCCAGCCCAAAACCGCACACAAAAACACCTGTATATATATCAAACCAGACTCTCGTAAACACTCCGGGCACAATGCCCTCTTTGCCATTCCTATGTCCCGCACCGCATAGGATAAAGATGACACAAAGCAGCGCTACAAGCAGGCTTAAAACAGTAAGTACCGGCACAGTATATCTCCACTCATAGATAAAGGTTCCCAGGTCATAATACATGGCATAGGTATCTTTTACGGGAAAAGAATCATCCACATAAACCGTCATCACATAATCCGACACCAGATTTCCTTCCTCATCCAAATGAGTCTCAAGCTGCATCAGTTCCGGATTCATATACAAATCATAAAAGAAGTAACAATACTTTGTATCTGTCACTTTCTCATCCGTAGAAGAAAAAACAACCGCATCCTCTCCATCACGGATAATCACCTCTATATTATGTTCCCCACAAAATTCGGTTATCAAATGAGTTCTGTCCGTCACAAAATGATTCCTCATACGATGTGCATCCTGCCATGCCACTCCCTCAAGCACTTCTTCAATAACGTCTTCTTTTGTACCTATATAGAGGGCCTCTTCCACCATATCAATACTAAGTCCCACACCCAAAATACCTGTAAAGGTGCAGATTCCCAAAAGAAGAAAGGCAATGATTTTTGCTGCCAAACTTCCGGTCAGTCGTCTTTTCTTTTTTTCTTTATTCATAAACATTCTCCCAATCGTTTATTACATCTTCTCACACTTGTAGCCCTGTCCCCAGACAACCTTCAAGTATCTGGGCTCCGCCGGATTGATTTCCAGTTTTTCCCTAAGATGTCTGATATGTACTGCCACTGTATTTTCACTTCCATAGGGCAAATCATTCCAGATGGTCTGGTAAATCTCCTTAGGGGAAAATACCTTTCCCGGACTCAACATCAAAAGCTTTAAAATCTCATACTCCGTAGGAGTAAGTGAAACATTTTCACCATCCAAGGTCACCTGCTTTTCCTTGTCATCCAGCTCAATACCGCCCACCTTAAGCACCTCCGGCCTGATATCTCCCGCACCCAGCTGCATATATCTGCGAAGCTGTGACCTTACTCTGGCGGATACCTCCATGGGATTAAAGGGCTTGGTAATGTAATCGTCCGCCCCCAGATTCAGCCCCAGAATCTTATCGGAATCCTCGCTTTTCGCCGTCAGCAAAATAATGGGCACATTGTTTGTCTTGCGGATTTCCACCATGGTCTCAATGCCGTCCATCTGTGGCATCATCACATCCAAAAGTACCAGATGAATATCCTGCTCGGAAAGCACCTTAAGAGCCTCCCTGCCGTCAAATGCCTCAAAGAGCGTATAATTTGCATCGTACAAATAAATCTTTAACGCATTGACAATATCCTTTTCATCATCACAAATCAGTATATTATACATACTCTGCCTCCTTATGCTGACATTGTATCAAATCGCTTTTTAACAAAAAATAGGGTAAATGTTTAAGAATTGTTTAAGGTGGCCATTGATATACAGCCACCTCCACATTAATCTTTCCTTTCTTGGTCTCCCCCTTTGCTTCCACAAACACAAATTTACCGAAGCCTCTGGCATTCACCACGTCACCGTCCCGCAAGGTTTTGGCATTATTCTCACATAATCTGCCGTTGACAAATACCTTTCCTGCCCGGAACAGCTCCAGACTGCTCTCCCTTGACAGATTGTACACCTTGGAAATCACCACATCCGTACGAAGGGATGCCACCTGCAACAGCTTCCTATCCGGCTCCTCCTCCGGCAGTTCCGTATAATCTGCATTTTTCACACACTTCACGTTCGTATGTTTAATCTTGTTTAAATTTTCACAGATGTAATCTGCTATGGTTTCCGTACAAAACAGATAGGCTTCCTTCTCTCCTACCTTGATATCACCTATGGTATCCCGCTCAATTCCCAGGTTCATAAGTGCCCCCAAGAAATCCCTGTGTGACAGCTTGTCCGCAAACTTCGCTAAGAGTGGCTTGATATGTACGCACACAATGGGAAAGGGCACCTCATACCCAAGCTCCTCTACCTTTCCGAAGCGAAGCATTTTCCTGTCCGTATTCTCAATACCGCCAAAAAGCAGGAAGCCCGCATAGCGAAGCTCCTGCTCCATCTTCCAAAAAGTATCCTGCTCACTAAGTCCCAAAAATCCGCTGAAGGTAAACACATTCTGGTTAAAGGACTTATCTGCCAAATCGCGAAAGCGATTTCTTAACTGCTGCAATTCCTTCTCTTTTTCCTGTGACATATCTGTATCCTCTCTTAGTTTTATCCCAATGCCACATCAAGCACCATCATCACACAAAAGCCGATGGCAAAGGCAATGGTACCAAGATTGGAATGTTCTCCTTCTACCGCCTGTGGAATCAACTCTTCCACCACCACATAAATCATGGCTCCTGCCGCAAACGCCAACAGATAAGGTAATATCGGAGTCACAAGTCCTGCCAGCAATATAGCCGCAACAGCTCCCACCGGCTCCACAATACCGGAAAGCGCTCCCATGGCAAAGGATTTCATGCGACTGTTTCCCTCGCTCCTAAGAGGCAGAGATAAAATAGCTCCCTCCGGGAAATTCTGAATGGCAATACCGATGGACAATGCAATAGCACCTGCCAGCGTCACTGTCTCCTCACCGCTTAATACACCTGCAAAAATAGCACCGCAGGCTGCACCCTCCGGCAGGTTATGAATGGTTACCGCAAGCATTAACATACTGGTTCTGTTAAGACGACTTTTTTTACCCTCCGGCTCCTTGCTTCCCGCATGTAAATGGGGCACAACGCTGTCTATCACCAGTAAAAACACAATTCCCAAAAGAAATCCTACAAGTGCCGGAACAAAGGCAAGCTTCCCCATTCCATCACTCATATTCATAGCCGGAATCAGTAACGACCAAACTGATGCCGCAACCATGACTCCCGCCGCAAAGCCTGAAAACACTCTCTGTAAATTGGCGCTGATTTGATTTCTTAAAAAGAATACGCAGGCCGCACCTGCCGCTGTTCCCAAAAAGGGAAGCATCACTCCGATAAAAATATTCATATATATCCTCCTATTTTTAATAAGGCAACAAAAGCGCTGCACCGGTCAACGCTTTTTATCTTTCTATTTAGGTAAAGCTGATGATTTCTTCCTTAGGTGCTTTTGTTTTCTCCACACTGACTGCATGCAGGATGGGACCCTCTCCCTTATAATCCTCCCAATATTCCTTTGTAACGGTAGCAGTCACCTTAACCCATTCCTTCTGCTTTAACGCTCCTGCTCCGGCGAACTCGCAGGCATAGCCTAAAAATGCCATATCGTCGGCACAGCAGGTCATAGCCATTCTTCCGGGTACGAAATATCCCTTAGGGAAATTATCCGGCTTTAACACCATTGCCACAAACTCTATCTTTTTACCAATGTATCTCTCCAAATGGTCCATGGAATCCAGATACCAGATACCATATCCCTGATTATCCAGCACAATCACATCCTGACTTAAGTCATAGGGTAAATCTTCCTCGAAGAGCTCATCTATCTCGCCGTTTTCTCCCTCGAAAACCACGTCTGCTGCTGCATTTACCGCCTTGATATTTCTACGGTACACATTCAGCTCCTCGATTCCGTCACAACGATTAAAGATAATCAGCTCAGATTTACGCACCATCTCAGCCAGAAGGGAGCGCATATTGGTAAAATACATGGGGAAGGTTGTGGCATCAATGGTAGTAATCTGCTGCTCCACCTTCCAGTGCCAGGGCATTTTCATCTCCTTGGCATTCCACATACCATTCCATTCTATGATGATACGGTCCGGCTTATGCTTCTTTTCAAGCTCCAACAGCTTGGATGCCGTAAAATCCTCCACATCCTCTATCAGTTCAATTTCCGTGCGGCTTCTTTTCAGGAGCGCCTCATCATATTCGTTTTCTCCCTCTTCGCAAAGAAGTATCAGCGTCTTACCCTTTATCTGAAAATAAGGCTGTCCCAGCGTAAAGGTAATAAATTCAGTTTTTCCGCTCTCCAAAAAGCCATTGATTACATATACGGACTTCATAGCTTCCTCCCGTTTACTTTCTAAACAATTCTGCCAATTTATCCTCTGCAAGCTTCGCACCAATCACACAAATCTTACCGGTTACCTCAGGCTTACCGCTTCTGACTTCATGCTCCTCAGGCACATAATCATAATAAATCCATGTACCGTCACCGGAAGGCACCATGCCCTTTGCACGGAGAATGTCTCCGTACTCACCGCTGTCAAGAGCCGTAAGAATTTGGTCAATTTCTTCCTTACTGTAAACATTGGGAGTCTCCATACCCCAGCTTGTAAACACTTCATCTGCATGATGATGGTGATGCTCATGGTCATGATGATGCTCATGGTGATGTTCATGGTCATGGCATCCACAGGTACACTCCTCACCATGCTCGTGATGATGTTCATGGTCATGGCATCCGCAGGTGCACTCCTCGCCATGCTCATGGTGATGTTCGTGCACGTGCTCCAGCATCTCCTTCATCATATCCTCCAGCTTGTCCGCACCCTCGATGGTCTCAAGCACCGTCTTGCCATCAAGCTGTGCAAGAGGGGTGGTAATGATGGTTGCCTCCTTATTATGCTCACGAATCAGCTCCACACACTGATTGATTTTATCCTGAGATACCTTATCGGTTCTGCTCAAAATAATAGTTCCGGCATACGCAATCTGATTGATGAAAAACTCGCCGAAATTCTTAATATACATCTTGCACTTGGAAGCATCCACAACCGCAACGGCACTATTTACCTGCACATCCAGTTCCTTCGCCACATCCTCAACTGCCTTAAGCACATCGGAAAGCTTACCCACACCGGAGGGCTCAATCAAAATACGTTCCGGCGCATAGGTACTGATAACCTCCTTCAAAGAGGTGCCGAAATCACCAACCAAAGAACAGCAGATACATCCGGAATTCATCTCCTTAATCTCAATACCGGCTTCCTTTAAAAAGCCACCGTCAATACCGATTTCACCGAATTCGTTTTCAATCAAAACGGTTTTACTTCCGTCCAAGGCTTCCTGCAACAGTTTTTTAATCAAAGTAGTTTTTCCTGCTCCCAAAAAGCCTGATATCACATCTATCTTTGTCATAATCTATCATCCTTCCTTATGAAATCTATCACTTCACTGCTTTCTATTCTCCACCAATTTTTAAGAATTGTCAATAAATAAATCGAATGCTGCATGCAGAACACTCCACGGCAAAACCGCCACTTCCCCGTCCTCATTTTCACCGCACAAAAGTCCCAGAAAATGCCCCTTTGCATCAAAAAGTCCGCCACCAGACATTCCCTGCTCAAGCTCTACTTTCGCAAGCATCATATGCTGCTTAAAGTCCTCCACATAAATCCAGTTATTCAAAAGCTCCCCTTCATAAGCCTCCCCTGCCACAGCTGATTTGCTCCCCATGGCAATCACACCGTCACCGGGTCTTATATTGTCAAACCGTTCCTTGTCCACATTTACCCTATGATATTGTTTCAGACTCGTTTCCGGAAGCTTCTCAAGTGAAACCGCGATAAATGCCAAATCTTCCCGTTCCATCACTTCATATTCCGTACTCTCTACCAAAAATCCATCCGCAAAGGTAATATAAACCGTACCCTTTGCCTGTGCAAGCACATGGCCCGCTGTGGCAATATAAAGCATTTCATCATCCGCCTCATAAATCACACCGCTGCCAAGCAGTCCCTCAGCCTCAAGCTGCACCATCATTCCGGCTGCCTGTTCCTGTAACATACCTGCCAGATTCTCTGCTTCAGGGCGCTCACTGACAAGCAGGGGACTCTCCTGTAACACTATCTTCTCTTTCGCTGCTTCCTGCGTCGTAACATTTTTGTCCTGCTCCCAAGTCACATCCATCGGTTGCGTATCGCTAGCTTCTCCACAGCCACAAAACAATACTGCACACAACATAATTAAGTAAATTCTTCTCATAGCTTCCTCTTCAATAAACGCAAAACGGACTGCTCCCATGGAAGCAATCCGCCATTTTTCTTGTAATGTAAGCAAAACGATAAGCCGGGTTATGTTGTTTGGCAATCATCTATCTAGTACGGCTGTTACCAGCCGCATCAAGCGACCCACCTGAAAGCAGGTCGGGCAAACCTATCGCTTTCTATTTGGTCTTGCTTCGGATGGGGTTTACATGGCTCCGCCCGTTACCGGACGGACGGTGGTCTCTTAAGCCACCTTTCCACCCTTACCACTTGCGTGGCGGTATATTTCTGTTGCACTAGCCTTGGAGTCACCTCCACCGGACGTTATCCGGCATCCTGCCCTGTGAAGCCCGGACTTTCCTCACCTGTCAAAAACAGCCGCGATTGCCTGTCTTACTTACACGCCTTTGATTATAGTAAGAAACTAAACAAAATGCAAGTTAAATTACTTTTGCTTATAATAACTTAAGAAATCAGCAAGCTTGCCCATTGCATCCTCAAGTTCTTCCACCCGGGGCAGATAAACCACTCTGAAATGGTCAGGCTCATGCCAGTTAAAGCCTCTTCCGTTAATCAACAGAATTCTTTTATCTCTTAACAAATCCAGAGCTAACTTCTCATCATTTGTAATATTGAACTTTTTAACATCAATCTTCGGGAAGATATAAAATGCTGCCTTGGGCTTCACTGCGGAAATACCGGGAATATCATTCAATGCCTTATAAACATAATCTCTCTGCTCATAAATTCTTCCGCCGGGCACAATATAATTCTTCACACTCTGATAACCGCCAAGTGCTGTCTGCACGATGGACTGAGCCGGTACATTGGAACACAGACGCATATTGGAAAGCATATTCAGTCCCTGAATGTAATCCTTTGCAATTGCCTTGTTTCCGCTTAAAATCATCCAACCGATTCTGAAACCAGCAATCATGTGGGATTTGGACAAGCCACTATAAGTTACGCAGAACAAATCCGGTGCAAGGGAAGCGATGGAAACATGCTCCTCCCCATCCATAACCAATCGGTCATAAATCTCATCAGAGAAAATAATCAACTGATGCTCTCTCGCAATCTCCACGATTTCCTGCAAAACCTCTCTGGGATACAACGCACCCGTAGGGTTATTGGGATTGATAATAACAATCGCCTTAGTATTTGGGGTTATCTTCTTTCTGATATCTGCCATATCGGGATACCACTCTGCCTGCTCATCACAAATATAATGCACAGCCTTACCGCCTGCAAGAGTTACGCATGCAGTCCACAAAGGATAATCGGGGGAGGGAATCAGCACCTCATCACCATCATTTACAAGTGCGGACATACACAGATTAATCAGCTCACTTACACCATTTCCGGTATAAATATCATCCATGGTCACGTTAGGGATATTCTTAAGCTGCGCATACTGCATAATTGCCTTTCTGGCTGAAAAGAGTCCCTTAGAATCTGAATAGCCTTCACAGTCAGTAAGCTGTCTGCGCATATCGGAAATCACTTCATCCGGTGTACGGAACCCAAAGGGTGCAGGGTTTCCAATGTTCAATTTCAGAACCTGTAAGCCCTCATTCTCCATTCTGGCCGCCTCTTCCACAACCGGTCCTCTTACATCGTATAATACATTTTCCAGCTTTGTTGATTTTGCAAATGTTCTCATAGTATCACTTCTCCCTTTCTTTTCTGCTTCCTCAGGCTCCTCCTTGCCGAGCAGCCACTTGGCATCTACTTCAAATACATCCGCCAGAAACTGTAAGGTTTCCTTCCTCGGAATGGTCTTTCCTGATACATATTGGCAGATGTGGCTTTTTCCAAGTTTAATTCCTTTCTCCTCCGCCAAACGTACAAGTTCAATTTGTTTCATATTGTTTTGCTTCAGCATATTCGTTAATCTCGTTGCGAAAATTGAACTTTCCATGTTTTTCTCCCTGTTTGGTGTTGATTTTATGGCTATTATAACGTATTTGAAGCAAATGTTCAATACCTAATTAAGAAAAGTTTAATTTTGTTTTCATTTAACCATTCAACGCCATGCCAAGTTCAACAAAATCATTCACTACTTCACCATCATACTCTTCTCCGTCACGGTTAAATAGTATGGTCCGTATTCCCAATTCCTCTGCAACCAGCAGATTCTTCACACTGTTATCTACAAAAATGCAGTCCCCCTGCTCACACCCAAGCTTCTTTTGAGCATACTCAAACATTGCCCTGTCAGGCTTTCGCATATGGACGGCTCCGCTGACGATTTTTTCTTTGAAATATTGGTTCATGTCATGATACTCTGTGAGAAACTCACTCCACTCCAACACATCATTGGACAGCAGACAAAAGTCCATGTTTTTACTATGTACCCTTGCGAAGTCATGAAACTGTTCATCCAGGGTCAGATAATTCTTCAAATAATCCTCCATGGACTCACGAGGATTCTCATATCCCAACGCACCTAAAAACTCCCCATTGGTCAGTTCTCCCTTCTGTGCTTTGGTGAAACACTTCTCCACAAAAGCATTAGTAAGACGCTCATATTCCGCCTCCGGGAAATGCTGAAATGTGTAAGGGATGAAATAGCCTTTGCTTTCCTTTAAGATAACTCCGTACATATCGATTAACAGTATCATAGTGTTTCCTCCTTTTATTGTCAGCTTCGGCATTGTCAATCTGTTGATGCTCTTAGCCGGATTATGTATACTATACATCTACAAATGCAACAAGAGCAAGCCTAAAATAAAGCCGATTCAATATATTTCCTACAAGAAGGACCATTTTAATACGGATTTTACTTTTACTTATGAATCCTGCAGCGCTGTTATCTCCACCCGCGACGCAAAATGCCCCAAATGTGACAGCGCCTATGGCAAGAACAGGGAATACAAATAAAAGAAACAGAAAATGAACCGCAAGTATCTGCGTTATCTGAAAGAGCAGGAAGATGCCATCGCCCACGAGCTGGAATGTATCAAAGAAACCAAGACTGCCCTTCGCAAAAACAAATTACTCAAGCACAGTGTGTTTAATTATGATTTGGGCAATCCTCCCATTTATATCCCTGCAAAGGCCTATGATTTTACTTGTGAATACTGCGACAACCGCTTGCGCGGCAAAAGCTCCGATGAAAGGGGCTACAGCCACTGCGGTGCTTCCTACAAGGAAAATCTGGAACTATTGGTCCGTGAGAAGGAAGACCGTCTGGAAAAGTGCCATTATGACGAGTATATGCAGTTACGAGAGTGGGAATGTCAGCAGAATATTAAGAATGAGCAAAGAGATGCCTATATTGAAACCAAACACAGAAAGAAAATAGACTTTATGATGGACTATGGGAAATATATCGCATTGGCTGATATTGCAGGAATGGCGTTTGTTGCTATGGGGATTACTGTGATATGGATGAAGCTGCACTAAAAGAAATCAAACGTCCTTTTCAACTTCATTAGCCCCTTTCATTTTCACATCGTCAGACTTTGAAAGCGTATTGTCAAAGGTTACATCCAGATGAAAAAACTGACCGTCAATCCGTATTCAGATTCTTTGTAACCTGATCACAAAATGGTTCCGAATAGCCTCTGCGAAGCATTATCTCATTCCGTCGTAATGCGTCCACATACGAATTATCTTAATCGTACCTTCATAATCCGTTCCAGCTTCTGTAAATGGTTCTGAATACACTTGATACACTAATCTATGTTGGATATTTATCCTTCTTGAATAATACCCTTGTAGATTTCCAACCAAACCTTCATATGTTGGCGGTGTTTGAAATGGATTTACTCTAATAATTTCAATTAGTTCCTTGGCGTTTTTATCCAATCCGGCAGCTTTCAAATTTTTTACATCCTTTGCCGCCTGTTTTTCATACACTATTCTAAACACTTACCAATCCACCTCATCTTCTGATAAACATTCTTCCAATGGAGTGTTTCCACCTTCAATAATAGATTCGGTCATTCCGGGAATAGACATTAAAAATAATGTTTCCTCAATTGCTCTCCAATCATCTTCTCCAATCAAAACGGCATTTCTGCCTTTATTATTTGTAATCGTTATCGGCTGACAGTTTGCATTTACATCTGAAATCAACTGATAAATATTTTCTCTTGCTTTTGTTGCGCTAATAGCAGTCATATAACCAACTCCTTCCTTTGATTATATTGTAGCGTACGTTTTCGCGTACGTCAAGTACTTATATTATTATATGCTAATAACAATTATTTATGACTAAAAAGAGGGCATATGTTATTCCATACACAACAGTTCAGCGCGCCACGCATATTCATAAAAGCGTCTGCTTCGCATCCGGCGCCGCTATGCGGCTCATCTCGGATGCCACAGTTCAGCGCGCCACGCATATTCATAAAAGCGTCTGCTTCGCATCCGGCGCCGCTTCGCGGCTCATCTTTTATTTCATATGGAGGCGCTCTGCTCATGGAAAAAAGCCCCAGTTGCTCTGTGTGCAAGCACACTCGCAACCCGGGCATTTTTCCATGGCTGAACTGTTATTATACGTTAAAACAACTTCCCCCTACAAATTCCCTACATATAGAATTATTGGGGAGGCTTTCACTGGTTACATTTAAGAAGTAATCCAGGAATTTGAGTAAGCGCTTTGCCTCGTAGTATTCCGGTGCATCCTTGGGGATCTGGAATAACAGGGGCTCTGCGAACTGTTTGATAACTGCCAGTTCGTAAATCAGTACAGAGTTAAACATGGCATCTGCCTGCTCCTGGAAGGGGAAGATGTTTTCCTCTTCTCCTCTGCGCACGGAGGGCCACATTTCGATGGTTCGCCTTGCATCCGTACCTCTGGTTCTGGCGTCTCTTATCATTCGGCGCAACAGTCTTCCGTCTGTTGTGGGAATTCTGTTGTGTTCATCAACATTGATATTGGTAAGGGCACTGATGTAAATCTTGAATTTACTCTCTGAAGGCAGCGCATAGGACATCTTGTCATTCAGTCCGTGAATACCCTCAATAACCAGAATGTCGTCCGGTCCCAGCTGCTTATAATTGCCGCGGTATTCTCTCTTACCAATCTTAAAGTTGAATGTGGGAAGCTCTACTCTCTCACCGTTCAACAGTCGTACCATATCATCATTAAACTGCTTTACATCTATAGCTTCCAGACATTCAAAATTGTATTTGCCATTCTCGTCAAGAGGGGTTTTCTCTCTGTCTACAAAATAGTCATCCAATGCAATGGGATGAGGTGTCTTGCCCAGGGTGCGCAGCTGAATGGAAAGTCTGTGAGAGAAGCTGGTCTTACCTGAGGAGGAGGGACCTGCAATCATGATGAACTTTACGTTGCCACGCTTCACAATATCCTTGGCAATCTCACCGATTTTGCGCTCTTGCTCAGCCTCCTGCACCAGAATCATCTCGCTCAAGGAGCCGCTGCAAATCTGCTCATTTAAGTCGCCGACGGTCTCAATGCCAACCTTTCTGCCCCACTCGTCAGATTCCTTCAGGGTTTCAAACAGCATCTTTCTCTCTGTAAAAGGCACAACCACACCGGGATTCTTCTTGGAAGGTAACAAGAGCATAAATCCCTCATCATAGGGAATTACGTCAAACCATTTCACATAGCCTGCATTGGGCAGCATATATCCATAGTAATAATCATAATAACCGTCAATTTCATAGATATTTACAAAAGAGCTTCTGCGATAACGGAACAGTTTTTCCTTATCCTTCATGCCATGCTCCTTAAACAGCTCCATGGCATCATCAAGCGGATAGGAACGCTTCATGAAAGGTGTTTTTAACTCCACAAGTTCAAGCATTCTCGCTTTGATTTTGGCTGCGTTATCTTCAGTTGCCTCAATCATTCCCTTCGAACAAATATAATAGCCGTTTCCTATGGTAAATTCCACCTTGCACTTTTGTGCAATCTCTTCTCCGAACAAATCAAACACACCCTTTAAAAAGAGCATGGTTGCCGTTCTCACATAGGTTTTGTGGCCCACATCATCCTTCAAGGTAAAAAAGTCAACCGTACAGTCCTTTGTCACCTTCTTAAAAAGCTCACGGATTTTACCGTTGGCAGATACCAGTGCAATCATGCCGTCGTACTGCTCTCTATACGGTTCCACAATGGTTTCATAGGTAGTTCCCTGAGGATACTGTTTCTGTTCCCCGTTAATCGTAATGTTAAACATTCTTCTACCGCCCTTTCTCTTTTTGGCTGTTGTCAATTCATTGCCTCCATGACACGGTTAATTTCACAAAGTTCCTGCATTACTTCCTGCAAACGCTCCTTTGCCCGCTCCTTATCCTGACACTCAAGTCCTTCGCGTATCTGTGTCAGAATCTGCTTTCGCTCTTCCAGAAATGCCTTCAACACGGGATGCTTTTCATACAGAAGCTGTCTGCCGTATTTATCACAGATTTCCTGCGAAAACAGATTGTCAGACAAAACCACTCCATCAGGGGCACTGTCATCCCGGACGTTCCCTTCGCAGGGTAGTGCCTTCATCAGGAAATAATACTTTCCCTCTTCACACAATATATTCTCAAAAACAATAGTATATCCATGCTCTCTCAAAAATTTCCGAAACTCAGAAAGCTCTGACTGGGGCTGCAATATCAGTTCCTGAAAGCTCTTGGATTTCTCCTCCTGCCGCTCTAATATCTTCTGCATCAGTTTGCCGCCCATTCCGGCACAAATCAGAGTATCCGCTTCGCCCTGTCGGTATTCCAAGAGGCCATCGGAAAGCCTCGTCTCTATGTAGTCCGTAAGCCCGTATTCCTCCACATGCTCCTGCGCTCTGGAAAGGGGGCCTGTCCGTACATCCATGGCAAGCACACGGGAGCTTATCCCCTTCTGCACCAGATAAATGGACACAAAACCATGGTCACACCCCACATCTGCCACAGTATTTCCAGGGGTTACCATATCAGCCAGACTTCGCAGTCTCTCGGAGAGCACTACAACATTCCGTTCCATCATTAATCCAAATAATCCTTTAACTTACGGCTGCGACTGGGATGTCGGAGCTTACGGAGTGCCTTTGCCTCAATCTGACGGATACGCTCACGGGTAACATTAAACTCCTTACCAACTTCCTCAAGAGTACGTGCACGTCCGTCATCCAGACCAAAACGCAGACGAAGTACCTTCTGCTCTCTGTCCGTCAGGGTGCTTAACACCTCTACAAGCTGCTCCTTTAACAGGGTAAATGCAGCCGCATCTGCGGGTGCAGGTACATTATCATCTTCAATGAAATCGCCCAAATGGCTGTCCTCTTCCTCACCGATAGGGGTCTCCATAGACACGGGCTCCTGACTGATTTTTAAGATTTCACGCACTCTGTCCACAGGCATATTCATCTCTTCTGCAATTTCCTCAGGAGAAGGCTCTCTTCCAAGCTCCTGCAACAGCTGACGGCTTACACGAATCAGCTTATTGATAGTCTCTACCATATGCACAGGAATACGGATAGTTCTCGCCTGATCTGCAATAGCTCTGGTAATCGCCTGACGGATCCACCAGGTTGCGTAGGTTGAGAATTTATAACCCTTGCGGTAATCAAACTTTTCTACAGCCTTAATAAGACCCAAATTACCCTCCTGAATCAAATCCAGGAAAAGCATACCACGGCCCACATATCTCTTTGCAATGCTGACAACCAGACGTAAGTTTGCCTCAGCAAGACGCTTCTTTGCCTCCTGGTCACCAAGCTCCATGCGCTTAGCCAGGTCAATCTCTTCCTCTGCGGAAAGAAGGGGCACCTTACCGATTTCCTTCAAATACATACGTACCGGGTCTTCGATGCTGATACCGTCGGGAACGGACAGGTCGATATTCTCCATATCAACTTCGTCTTCCTCGGTTAAGATGATTTCCTCATCATCCACATCATCGTCCTCGGTAATGCGCAGTACATCTACGTTGTTCTGCTCCAGAGTCTCCAATATTTTCTCAAACTGTTCTTCTTCCAAAGCCATATCTGAAAAGAATTCACCGATCTCCTGATATTCCAAAACATTTTTCTTCTTCTTTGCAACATTCAGAAGCTCTTTCATCTTCTCATCAAATTTTGCCTGTAAATTTTCATCCATTTTGTAGTTCCATCCTTCCCAGATTTATTGTTCCTTTTGTAATTCTTCACCTTATTCTAAAGAAATATGCGTTTTTGCAAGGGTTTCCAAGGCTTTCTTGCCCTCAACCACCTGATTTAGGGCACTTACATCCGCCCCAAGCTTTGACGAATAAAATTCAAAGCTGTTTTTCTTTACTGCATACACGATATCGTGAAATGCTTTTTCCCGCTCCTGAGGGGTCTCAAGCTGTGGCAGATTGGTGTGAAACAGTGCTGCCGCCTCACTCTGTTTATCTTCATCCTCAAACATGCTGATGATGCCTGCGGGATTAAACTGTCCCTGCTCCAAATCCGCAAAAAGTCTTTCCGCAACCAGCTTGTACAATTCTTCCGTAAAGTCCGCTGCGGAAATAAATGATTTTATCTTTTGGTAGACCGCCGGCTCGTCCGTAATCCAGGTAAGCAAAAGTCTCTGTGCTTTCTTTGCACTTTCCTGAGGACTGTTCTTTGACTGAATCCCTGACTTAGGTCTCTCTATGGGCTTTGCAAGCCCCGTCTGCGAGGCGTATTGAAGCACCAACTTTCGCAGATTTTCAATACCGATAAAGTATTTCTCTGCGATTGCCTGTAAATAATTATCCCGCTCCACTTCCTCCTGAAATTCACAGAGCTTTCTTGCAATCTCTCTGTGAAATTTGGTCTTCTGTTCAGGGTCCTTTACATCAAACTGCTCCTGAAGCACCCGTACCTCAAAGAAAAAGCTGTTCTCCGCCTGTCGGATTCTCTCCTCAAAGGCTTCCTTTCCCAGATTTTTCATAAACTCATCCGGATCCTTGTAGGGGCGCATATTGATGACCTTGCCGGTAAGCCCTGCCTCCCTCAGTATACCGATGGAACGCAGTGCCGCCTTCACCCCTGCACCGTCGCTGTCATAGGCAAGCAGCACGCTGTCCGTGTATCTGCGAAGCAGATTTGCCTGCTCTGCCGTAAACGCAGTTCCGAGGGATGCCACCGCCTGCGAAAAACCAGCCTGATGCATGGCAATTACATCCATGTAACCCTCGCAGAGAATAATATTACCGCTTCTCGCCGTACGGGCAAAATTCAGTCCGTACAAATTTCTTCTTTTATCAAACACAGGGGTCTCGGGAGAGTTTAAATATTTCGGCTCACCATCCCCCATGACACGCCCGCCAAAACCGATAACCCTATGATTAATATCCTGTATGGGAAACATGACTCTGTTCCAAAACTGGCTGATAAGGCCGCTCTTCTCGGAATAATTGGCAAGTCCTGCTTCCTTAATCAGTGCATCCTCAAACCCTTTTTGTCTGAGGTATTGCACAAGACCGGTACCACTCTTTCCCGCATAACCAAGTCCGAATTTATGCATGGTTTCATCGGACAATTCTCTTCTTTTCAGATAATTATATCCGATTTCTCCGTGAGGATCGCGAAGCTGATAATAAAAGAACTTGGCAGCCTCCTTATTGACCTCCAAAAGTCGGGCTCTCTTTCCCGCTTTTTTCTTGGCTTCCTCAGAATACTCCACCTCCGGAAGATTCACTCCTGCCCTGTCCGCAAGCATCTTTACCGCTTCGGGGAAGGAATAATTCTCATACTGCATCACAAAGGTATATACATTACCGCTGACTCCGCAGCCGAAGCAATGATACATCTGCTTTGGTCCCGACACGGAAAAAGAAGGGGTCTTTTCATTATGAAAGGGACAACACCCCCAATGGTTACTGCCCTTTTTTTGCAGTCTGACATATCCGGACACCACATCCACTATGTCGTTCTTCGTTCGAATTTCTTCTACTAATTCTTCCGCGTAAAACATCTGACGGCTCCTTAAATCTGCCATGATTTGGGTATATAAATCTCCTCATATACCGAAATCGCAAAACGGTCACTCATGGCGCCCACATAATCGCAGACTACACGTTCCCTGGGCTCTCCCTCTGAAATCAAATTCAAAAATTCCTCCGGCAAATCATCAAGGTGCTTCAAATAATGATGATACAGAGTCTCCATAAGCACCTCTGCTTTACTCTCCTCACTCTTTGCCTCCGGATTCTGATATACTCTGTCAAACATAAACTGACGCAGCTTCTTCATGGCATCTGCCACGGGGGCTGACATCAGGATGTCATTCTTATCCATACTATTGGTCACGATATCATGAATAAAACGGTTCAAACGCTCTCCCGATGTGGAACCCAATACATCGCGGATTTCCGCAGGAACATCCGTCTCCTTCAAAATCCCTGCGCGCACTGCATCATCCATATCATGATGAATATAAGCAATTTTATCCGAGAAACGTACAATCTTACCTTCCAGGGTATGGGGTTTACCGATAGTCTGATGATTCAAAATACCATCCCGCACCTCAAAGGTCAGGTTAAGTCCCTGTCCGTCCTTTTCCAGCCTGTCCACCGTCCGCACACTCTGTTCACTGTGTTCAAATCCCATGGGGCATACGCGGTTTAGGGCTCTCTCTCCCGCGTGTCCAAAGGGAGTATGTCCCAAATCATGTCCCAGAGATATTGCCTCCACCAGCTCCTCATTCAGCTTCAGCGCCTTTGCTATGGTGCGGGCATTCTGAGACACCTCCAAGGTATGCGTCAGTCTGGTACGATAATGGTCGCCCTCCGGTGTCAGAAACACCTGCGTCTTATCCTTCAGACGTCTGAATGCCTTGCAATGAATAATTCTGTCCCTGTCTCGTTGAAATACAGGTCTGATGTCACACTGTTCCTCCGGTTTTAATCTTCCCTGAGAATTCATACTCAAGGATGCATACGGACTTAAATAGTCCTTTTCCCATTGTTCTAAGCGTTCTCTGATTGTCATGTCTGCTCCTATCCGACTCTTCGTCTTAAGTAAGACCTCTCCTGTACACAAAATCACCCTACTTTATTATTCTGCACACTTTCCAAAAATCCTTTTATTTTCTTAAACCAAACCTGTAATTTCATATATAAATGCTGCATTTTTGTCCATTGCCTCATTGGCAGTTTTAAAAGGCGACATCTGGAACACATGCCACATTCCGGGATATTTATCTACTTTGACAGGCACATCCGCCTTCCTCATCGCCTTATACAGCCTAAGAGCATCATCCAACAATATCTCATGCTCCCCCACCTGAATATATGTGGGCGGAAAACCATTGAAGTCACCAAACAGCGGTGAAATCAGGGGATTTCTGGTATCCTCCTTCCCCGCATAGGCTTCTATCATCTGATATATGTAGGCAGGACTAAGTACCGGGTCCTCCTGTGCCTTTTCCAAAAAGCTGTTCCCTGAGGAGGTCAAATCGGTCCATGGCGACAAAAGTACCAGTCCACCCGGTAGCATACGGCCTTCCTCCTTTAATTTGTGAACAAGCGCAAGTGCAAGATTAGCTCCGGCGGAATCTCCCGTCACAATCACCTGTTTCGCACCGAATCCTCTAAGCATGAGATAATCCCACACCTTAAGGGCATCCTCAAGTGCAGCCGGATAGGGATGCTCCGGTGCCAGACGATAATCAAAGCACAACACATTCATAAGCGTAGACAATGCAAGCTTCGATGTGAGTGTTCTTGCATACAGGCTGCTTCCCGTGGAGTAGCCTCCCCCGTGACAATGCAATATCACATATTTTTCAATGTGAAGTCTGTCCGGGCAAACCCACTCTGCATGGATTCCCTCAATATCAACCTCCTGATATACAAGCTCCTTTGACTTGCCAAACAGGGTTCCTACATAATCCTGGGACTGTCTGTGCTTCTCAATATCCGTATTCTCAAACAGGCCGTGCATCCGCTTAATAATCTGTAGCATGTATTTACCTCTCTTGTATTAGATAATTTACCCATAGCTGACGGCTTACGTTGTCTGTCAAAAATGCAGTCTTCTTCTCACCGCATTGCGTAGTCTCCGTATGGAAAGCATGGCAATAATGGTCACATCAATAATAATACAAACTGTAAGCACTACCGCCGACCACAACAAACTGATAGCATCATGCACATACAAATCAATCATAATCTCCAAGCCCACACACACGATTCCAAGCGCCGTAAAGGAATACAGTCCCACTGTCAGGAAGGATTTCGGCAATTTCCGCACACAGAAGATAAACGCTTCCGTTACCACCGTAAGCAATGCCACGATGGGAAAGCCAAGCTGCCAAAACCACATAAAGGAATCCACCATGTAGGCAAGCATATACAGATAGATGCTGACCGCCAATCCGTCATACAACACCGACACATAAACAGGTTGCTTGGTATAAATCACTGCCGGAATAAAAATAACCCATAATATAACACAGACACCGATAACTGCCAAGGACCATGCCGTTGCCTTAAATACCAGCAAATTCAACAGACCACAGGTAATTGCTGTAGCCAATACCACAATGGATAACAAAATACCCATATCTTTTCTTTTAACGGTTTCCACCTGCCCCTTTTCCTTCGGGAAGGGAGAGACACCTTGACCCTGCCCCGGGTTCTTGGGATTAATAACAGGCGTATTACACAAAGGACATTCCTTTGCCGAAGCACAAAGCTCCACACCACAATTCACACAATATGACATACGCTTCTCCTACTCCGTAATCATCTCACGATTGCTTTCTATTTTTACATGAATACCATCATGCACCAGCTTGCGGAAGAAAACTCTCTCCACGTCCGCCTCTATGATACTGCTGGCAAAATTGATGGTAAGGATATCCTCAAAACTGATGATGGCACAATTGGTTCTTCTGGAAAAGGGCTGCCCCATGCAGATATCAAACCGCTCAATATAAGGCTTCATGCCCTCCGGCACTTTCATTGCCCCCATATTGGTAAGACCTGCCGAGGAATTTCTGTCCTGTACCTTGGAATAAAACTGCTTTACCACAAAATCCTTTAAAAACAAAGGCACCAGACGAATCAGAGGATGACTCTGGGTGGCCGCATTGGTGGTAATGTCGCCCCGTAAAAACTTTTCATTGATATAATATCGCATATAGCCACGCACATGCGCCACAATTTCCTCAAAGGTATATTCACCTAATCTCGGGTCAATTCCCGGATAAATCATAGTGATAAAGTTGCGGAGAGTATCCGAGGGGAAGAAACGCCGTAGATTCACCGGCATGGCTATCTTCACCGGACGCAATTTAAAATGCCACTCTTCCTCCTGTTTTGTCATCAGCGCATACAACAGCACTGCATTCAAATATTCCGTAATGGTGGCATTGTACCGCTTCGCCACCTCAATCACCTGGGAAACCGGCATAATGCCGTCAATAATATTTAACGTATAAAAAGGCTCCTTTGTTCCCCGCACCCTATAAGTTTTTTCTCCGGGTCTTGGCGGGCAAACCTTGGCATTGGCATATTTCATATATGCATCTTCCAGCTCTCCCGGTGTAGGCTTCTTGTTAATATCAAGCACAAATCCGCCGTTTTCAATCACAGCCTCGTTATGCAGTCTGAGATATTCTGCTGTCACCGTCATCAACACGCACATGCCCCCGGTTCCGTCACCCAGACTGTGATGAGCCTCAAGGGATATTCTGTTTTGATAGTAATAAAACCGGATTAAGTACCTGTTGTTTGCATTAAAGTACATGGGCTGACAAGGATTTTTCACATCCGGCTGTACAAAAGGCCCCGGTCTGTTATTGGGCTCTAAGTACCTCCAGAACAACCCCTTGCGGATTGCCGACTTATAGGTCGGAAAACGGGGCATTACCCTGTCCACCGCCTGCTGCAACACCTCAGGATTAACCTCCTCCTTTAACAGCACCGAAAGTCTGTAAACCGAAGAAAAATCCCTTCTTTGCAGGGTGGGATATACGATGGCAGATAAATCCAACTGATACCATTCTTTATGTTCTGCCTTCTCTTTCATCCGTGCCCCTTTCCCGGTTATGCAACCGCTTTTCTTTATATCATTTATTTTACGTTGTTTACCGAGAAAATACAACTAAAAACTGACTCAACCCACGGTTGCATATGGATAAACGGATATATTATACTATTTATGAAAAATACGATTTATAATAGACATACAAAAGCTTTTGTAACCTAAATATTATAAAACTAAAAGGAGACACTATATATGATTTTAAAGATAGGTGAAATGATAAAAAGCTTACGAAAGGAACAGGACATTACTCAGGAGAAATTAGCTGCTTATCTCAATATTTCCTACCAGGCAATCAGCAAGTGGGAAAACGGAACTGCCTACCCGGATATTACCCTTGTACCACAAATAGCAAACTTCTTCGGCGTGTCATCAGACGAGTTGCTTGGCATCAATAAGGACGAACACACTGCAGAATTAAAAGTTTACGAGGAAAAACGCCGCAAACTCAATCAATTAGGAAAAGTAATGCCAATTATTGAGCTCTGCCGCGAAGTACTGCAAAAATATCCTCGCAATTACGAATGGATGCTTAATTTGGCATATGCTCTCACTTCTTACAACTGCACCGAGGATCAGGTGGAATACAGCAAGGAGCATCACTTTATTGAAGAAGCTATCTCACTATGTGAACGAATCCGCGAGGATTGCACCATCGACCACATCAGACATGGTGCCACGCAGATTCTATGCTACCAATATCCCAACTTGGGCAAAAAAGAGCTTGCCATAGAGCTGGCCTGTCAAATGCCGCAAATGATAATATGCCAAGAGTTACTTTTAGAGCATATTTATGATGGAGAAGAAAAAGTCAAGCAAAGTCAGGAAAATCTAATTCTAATGGTTGATAATTGTGCACTTTCTCTCTCGTGTATGTCAGCCGGTGTGTTAGAAAAAAGCTTAACACTTGACGAAAAAATACAATACATAAAGGCTTCCAACACATTGTATCAAACGATTTTCTTAAAAGATGAAGACAGTCTGTTTTATAATTGCAGATTATCTTTTAATTACCGACGCCTTGCTACCTTCTATTGCCAAAAAGGGGATAGCGAAGAAGCTCTTAAGTATCTTCTCCTTGCAGAGAAATGTGCAAGTAATTATGATAGGGCTTATACTGAGGAAGAGCAGCACTATAAATCCATTTTTGTAAACCATTGTACACATAATTCCAAGCAATGTGGCAAGAATTACGAAAGTACCGAACGTCAGATACTACTTGAATCCATGCAGAATCCGGTATTTGATCTTGTGAGAGAGACGGAGGAATTTAAGAGCCTACTGAAGAAACTGAATCATTAAACATAAAACAACCCACAGACTCTTTACGAATCTGTGGGTTCCCTTAATCTATGCAGGAAAAGAGACTTGAACTCTCATGGTATTGCTACCACACGGACCTGAACCGTGCGCGTCTGCCAATTCCGCCATTCCTGCGAACAAGTCATATTGTATCTGCTTTCCTGCCAAATGTCAATAGAATTTTGAATTTTTACAAAAATTTGTTTTTGTGACGATATTGCAACTGTTTCCGGTATCTAAGCAATAATTTCTCCTCTATTTCTTCTCCTTCTGAAAGGTTGCGCATCCAGAAAACTGCCTGTCTTATGCAGACCGGTATCAGTACCAAAAACGCCACAAAACAAAAGCCTCCGCACACATCCGCTTCCTTCCATTCAGACAAATATTTTATCCCCTCATACTTTCGTACATACACAAACAAAACCGGAAGAAAAAACAATATCACCAAAAAACAATTTCTCACGATGCCCAACGTATCATTCAGCCGGCACTCTGCGGTCAGTACAGCCTCTTCACTCAATTTCTTTTTCCGCAACAATGCAAGTCCTGACGGCGTAGCCAACACAAAGAGAAACGCTAACAGAAGATACACTAACACGAGAATACCGTTTCTAAAGGTAAAAAACGGCTGAAACCTATACCCGTAAAGTACAAAGCTGACCACAGTACCGCAGATTGCAAAAATGGCATCTATACACCACATGGAGCAAAAACCGGTTTTTACATTTCCCTGCCGCATATGTCGGTGCATTCTTTTGTGAAAAAATACAATCATCAGCACCCATACCGAAAAAATCAAACTGTTCATGCCGTCTTTTTCCTCCTATCACAAATTCTGTTTTCACTGATTTCAGCATTAAGCCAAAATACAAAACGTGCCCGCAACAATAACAATTCCCCTTCTTCACACTCCGGCTTAAATATACTTTCCGAAACCACCTTTGCCAGATTCACCTGACACAGCAGTGCTACAAGAGGATAATATTCCCTTACTTCTTGAAGCTTTGCACACATGATATACCCGTCACACTCCGTCTCGGGGCTTGGTTCAAACAGCATTATGAAATCTGTCAACACAGACACTGCCTCCTGTTCTTTTGGTAAAGAGGCATAAATCTGCGGTATATAATCCTCCATTCTTGTAAACACAAGGCTTCTTCGTTTCCACAAGGGCTTTCTCTTTCGTAATGACACTGCAAACAACAATGATAAGGCATCAATAAGCGCTGCCACAAAGAGACAGAAGAATGCTGTCATGCGGGTTGACGTATCCCGTATCGCATTCACCGGTACCAAATACAAATCAGTTATCCGATACTGCTCATCTGAAACGTCAAGCTGCTCTTCCTCTGAAAGTAGGGAATTCATTTTTAAGAGGGCAGTCAGAATCTCTGAATCCATGGCACTTTTCAAGTTCATGGTATTAGCCGCTGTAACCACTCCTCCCTCCAAGGAAGCCACCAGCTTAGAATAACTCTTCATCAAAGGTTCCTTGGTAATGTCAGCAGCTCTCTTGACAACGCTCAATATATCAACGACAGAAGCCTTATCATAACCGCATACTCTGGCTGCCTGCATCAATGTGTTTAGACCGGCGACATCCGTACTGCCAAATTCTACGCCGAGCATGGAATTTTCTACAGCCACAGACAGCTTACTGTCCAAACCCGCAACCATTCCCTGAACCGACACTTCTTCCTGCTCCTCCTCTATACCCAACGCAGCCTTCAGCGTACTTATGGATGCTGCATTTTCAGCCTCGGCAGTTTGAAACTCCTCCATACTTGCAAAACCGTAGGTGTCCAGAATTCCTTGTCTAACCGCTTCTCTTTCTGCATTACTTCCTTCTGCCCTACCTGACACATAGGCATTATATGCCGCAACATAATCCTCATACTCTTCATAATCGGACTGTTTGGGAGCCTTCATTCCGCCCACGTAGGATTTACTTTCCTCGGCCAGCGCCACGCGACATGCTTCCATGTTTGCACTTTCTGATACCAACCGAATGTATGTTGCGGTAATCTGTGTTGTGGCATCCCCCAATACTTCTCTGACATTTCCTATGTTTTCTTCCAAGCCGGCATCATAACGTCTGTTAAGCTCTTCTTCAATCTGTACATATCTCTCCTGCAAAAATCTCTCCGGTGAATTCACGGAATTGTAAATACCGATATAAGAATAATAGGTAGAACAGCACAATGCCACCAGCATGGCAACCACCTTCAAAGCACTGACTTTATTGCGCAAGGAGTTGCTGAAAAAGTATGCAGTAGCCTGAATTGAGGTAGCAAAAAGGAGGGAGGCATATGGAAATACTCCCTCCAGGTAAACCCGTGAACCGCTCCACGTAGTGGCAAACGAAATCGCCTGCAACAATAGCGTGACAATTGAAACCAAAATCGTCAGAACGGTTTCCGAAAAGAATTCAATTTTTCTATTCGTTTTCAATCTTTTCTCCTTCTATTATCTGCTTTCCTGACAACGGAAACCTTACCCGTGCCGTAAACATATCCGCATCTGTCTCCACTTTAAAATCACCTTCACAGGCCTCCACAAAGCTCTGTACAATAGACAGTCCCAATCCGCTTCCCTCTGTGGTACGGGAAGAATCTGCACGTACAAAACGCTCCACAATCTCCGTAGTATCAAAATCAAGCTCCATGCGTGAAGTGTTTTTCACAACTGCCACCGCAAAACCATCCTCTTCCTTAAGCTGGATATGCACTCTGGAATGATCCAGAGAATACTGTAAGGCATTGACAAACAAATTTTGGAACACGCGATACAGTTTTTCACCATCCGCTTCAATAAGCAGTGGCTCCGTGGCAATGTTCAACTTAAACGTCAGGTTGCTCTCCTGAATTCGTTCATCCATATCCGCCAATGTCTGCCTAATCAACTTTACCAGATCAATGGTGACTGCTTCCACATTTAAGTTCCCACTGGTAGCTTTAGATAAGTCAAAAACATCCTGCACCATGTTTTTCAGGCGATACGCTTTTGCTCGGAGTGCCTTCGCATATTCCGCTGATGCTTCCGGCAGCTCCTCTTCACAGAGCAAATCTGCATAATTGATGATGGAAGTCAGAGGAGTTTTTAAATCGTGGGACACATTGGTTATAAGCTCTACTCTCATCCTGTTGGAACGGTTCTGCTCCTCCACTGCCCGCTCAATTCCCTTTTCCAAATCATTTAAGTTTTCAGCCGTAGCTGCCAGCAAGGATTTCTGTGACAATTTAAGCGGTTCACCCATATGTCCGTTCTTCACCTCTTCCAGCTTGTCTGCTATGGCCGCCATATCCTTTACCAGCTTTTTCTGCTTCGGTCTGCAAACCAACAGGATACATCCCGTCAAAATCAACAATGTTCCCAAAATAATAGTAGGAACTGCCCAATCGGAATATCTGTAATAATACATAGGTTTGTATTGCAGGCTCATAACCACCATCACAATTCCGGTTACAAGCGTAATAACTCCCCCGGCAGTAAAGCCTATGTTATACCAAAGCGCTCTTCTGCACCATGGTTTTTGCCCTATCACTTCTGCAATATTTCGTATCACCAATCCGGGAATTGATTTTCTTAAAATATTATGCCTGTTTCTCTTTATATCAACACAAAGAAGATACCAAATGCAACCAATCGGAATATACAGCCACAAAAAGCCGAAAGCCTTTGCACGATATGCATAATCGTATTCAACTGCCAGCAAATCATAATACCACGCCACGAATATGGAAAGAGCAAGCAAAATCAGCTTCATCTCCACAAATACCCGCGCTGATACCTTTGCAAAACCTTCTTTTCCTGCTTTGCCGGCTTTTCTCGCCCAAAGCCCATAAAGGGAACAACCCAGCCAAATTCCTATGAATGCGAATAGTGAAATAAGCACATAACGGTATTTCACGGCAGCCACTTCCATATTGGATAACAGTTCTGAAGAACACTCTTTCTTTACCAACAGTATGTACTTAATCCTTTTTGCCTCATCCTTATTGGGCTGATATTGTGAATCATAATACTTCTGATAAGGCTTACTACTATATACCTCACCGTAGGTTTTTCCAAAGAAAGTAAGATTTTCTTCCTCACCATTCCAATAGCAACAAACCAGCATATCCTCCGGAATTATCAAATGACCATCATATTCTGACAAAATCGGATATTTCATATTTCCACTGTCAACGTAGTTTATTCCCCTGGAATCGGTTTTACGCATGAAATAAACTATATCTTCATCCAACTGAATAATCTGCGTTGTATATAACCCTTTAACTTCAGATGTATAATTGCTTGCCCGTTTGTCAGTCAAAGGGTATCCGTTATCATCACCCGCTCCTGCATACCCTATCATGGCATTGCTATATAACTCACTGATATACTCTCTAAACTTCGGGAAATCGTATAATTTACCCGAAAGTACCTGCGGTCCGTGTTTTGCAAATTCCACAACTGCTTCTCTTCCCATAATTCCGGTACCGATAGCAGCTATCAATGCTCCTACCGCAATCACTTTACAAATAAATGCTCTTACCATTTTACTTTTTTTCAAATTTGTATCCAATACCCCACACCACCTTTAAATATTCCGGTTCACTCGGATTGATTTCAATTTTTTCGCGTATTCTTCTGATATGTACCATTACCGTATTTTCACCACTGAAGGCCGACAATTCATTCCAAACATTATTATAAATCTCTTCTGCCGAAAAGATACGTCCGGGATGCCTCAAAAAGAGCTCCATAATTTTTGTCTCTGTAGATGTCAGTTTTACATGCTCACCGTCTACCTTTAACATATGAGCTTCAAAATTGTAACTAAGTCTCCCTACATGAAGTTCATTTGCCACTGTTGTATGTACTCCGCCCAGCTTCATATATCGTCTCAACTGGCTTCTTATTCGGGCAATCACCTCTTTGTAATTAAACGGCTTTGTCACATAATCATCAGCACCGATGGACAGCCCCAGAATCTTATCGGAATCTTCTGATTTGGCAGACATTACCAATATCGGAATGTTTCTATTCTCACGAATTTTCATAATGGCTGAAAAACCATCCATCTTCGGCATCATAATATCAAGAAGTATCAGATGTACCTCTTGTGTTTCCAGGACATCCAAAGCTTCCTGACCGTCGTAAGCACATAATACTTCAAAGTCTTCCTTTTCCAATTGGATTTTTAATGTGGCAACAATATCCCTGTCATCGTCTACCACTAAAATTCGTTCGTTTCCCATGGGTCTCTTCCTTTACTTTAGTATAAGTATATTATAACGCATAATTCTTACAAAAAAAGTATCAAAATTCTTACAAATTTCTTACAAATTCCACGCAAGGCTAAAGCCGTGTAAACACGAAAAAAATAGCCGGACATTCAAGCGAGCTTGATGTCCGGCTATTTTTTTCGTGTTTACACGGCTTTAGCCTTGCGTGAAAGCTGCTGACGGGAATCGGACCCGTGACCTCCGCACTACCAATGCGACGCTCTACCGACTGAGCCACAGCAGCATTTCCGGTGACTGCTTTCGCAATCACCGTTGTTCATTCTATCAAATGTGACGTACTTTGTCAACAAGATAAATGCAGAAATTGCAGATATTTTTTGTATTATTCATTAATTAATGATTTTAACCTCTCAGTTTCAATATCAATCACGCCCTTGTCGATTCGCTCAAACAAAATCTGAATCTCAGGAAGTCTGTATCCTTCGGGGATTTCCTTTCGATTCCACTCATTGGATATCTGTAACCATGCACACACTTTCTCAGAGGAAAAGGGAAGAAACGGCGCAAGAAGCACTGCCAGGTTTGCAATAATCTGTACGCACTGGTAAAGGGTGTTTTGGCAGGCCTTTTCATCCGTGGTTCGGGTTATCCAGGGAGTCTGTGTGTCAAAATATTTATTTGCACTGCGCACAAACTCAAAAATACCGCCGATAGCATCTTTAAATGCTCCCTTTTCAATCAATCTGCCAGTTTCAGCAAACAATTCATCTATCTGTCTGCTTATCTCTTCATCCGGAACTCCGCAGGGCACCACCCCATCCCAATATTTGTTGATGAAGGTAAGAGAACGGTTTACAAAATTACCGTAAGCACCAAGCAGCTCCCCGTTGTGGCTGTAAACATATTCTCTCCAGGAAAAATCAGCATCTTTCTTTTCCGGTCCGTTTGCCAGAAAATAATAACGGATAGAGTCTGCATCATAATTCTCCAGCAAGTCCTTTATCCATATAGCGTAATTCCTGCTGGTAGAAATTTTACTGCCTTCCAAGGTCAGGTATTCACTGGATACGATTCTGTCCGGCAGGTGCCATTTTTCACCATTAGCGATTAACAGTGCAGGAAGAATAACAGTGTGGAAAGGTATATTGTCCTTTCCGTGAACATAGTAATGCGTCGCATTCGCTCCCCATAACCGCTTATAATCATCTCCTCTTTCCTCTGCTACACTTGCGCTGGCAGACAAATAACCCAGCACATTTTCTGCCCAGATATAAATACTCTTCTCTTCATAACCTTCCTTCGGCACATCAATGCCCCACTCCAAATCTCTGGTCAATGCTCTGTCACGCAGGCCTTCTTCAATGTACCTGTTGGTAAAAGCTACGGCATTTCTTCTCCACTGACTACCGCTGTCAACCAATGCTCTTAATTCCTTTTCAAGCTTGGAAATTGCAATATACAAATGCTTTGTTGCCTTAAATGTTACAGGCTTGCCACACACTGCACAGATGGGTTTAAGCAGACTTTCGGGTTCCAAAACCGTACCACAGAAATCACACTGGTCACCTCTTGCATCCTTGCCGCATTTGGGGCAGATACCTGTGACAAATCTGTCCGCCAGGAAGCCGTTGCACTCCTCACAAAATGCCTGCGGTGTCTCCTTCTCATAAACCAAATCACTCTGATATAGCTTTTCATGAAACTTCCTTACAAATTTCTTATGCTTCTCATCTGATGTTTTGGTATACAAATCATAGCTGAAGCCCAATCTCTCAAAACACTCTGTAAACTCCTCATGATAATAATCACTAATCTCTCTTGGTGAGTTCCCTTCCTTCTTGGCACGTATCGCAACCGGCGTACCATAACAATCACTTCCCGAAACAAAATATACATTGTCACCGCATGCCCTGTGATATCTCGCCAGTACATCTCCCGGTAACAAACCTGCAATGTGTCCTATGTGTAATGAGCCGTTTGCATACGGCCAAGCTCCTCCGATTAAAATATCTCTCATAATCTTACCTCATTTCTTTCTATTGTGATAACTACGGGTTACAAATTTAGGTAAGAGGCGATGGGGCATGAGGGGATACCATGGCACAAGCAGTGCAATGTGAGCACGTCGGCCCTTGGCGAGGTCAAGGCGTACACGCCTTCGAGCCTAGTGCCGCTACGTTGCAAACTTTAGCGAAAGCGTGCCTGCGGATGCTATGGTATCCCCACGCGTCCCTCGTCTCTTACCAATACATACTAAAAAAAGCCCTCCTCTCTGAAAATTTCTTTTCAGGGACGAGAGCTAACGCTTCGTGTTACCACCCTAATTCACTTACACCTCACGATGCAAGCCTTATCAACTACGGATGAGAAATGATTCATCGATAGTCTATCACTGTAACGGGTGCACCCGTCGTAGCCTTGGCGAAACGCTTCGGTACGCAGCTCCGAGACCATTTTCAACAGCTATTTCCACGCCTGTTCTCACCACCACAAGCTCTCTGTAATGTTCCTAACTGCCTACTTTTCTCTTCATAGCCTTTTTTCGATACTAGCACATCATATTCAATTCGTCAACTGTATTTTTCTTACAACAGTTTCCGTATCTTTGCCTTTAACCGCTGCAGGGCATTATCCGTTGATTTTTCTTCCCTGCCAAGCACCTTTGCAATCTGAGCCGTTGGCATCTTGGTCATGTACAAATCAAGTACCTGCTTTTCAAAGGGACTGAGTTCACTTTCTATGACCTTTTCCAGATAAGTAACCCGTTCTTTATCCAAAAATGCCTCCTCGGGATTTAACTCTGTCCTATCCTCTAACGCTTCCAGAAGCTGTTTCTCACCCTTATCCTCCTGCTCTGTACTGTCACTGTACAGGGAAACATAGGTATTTAGGGGAATATGCTTCTGACGCTTTGAAGCCTGCACTGCCGTGTACATCTGGCGGCTGACACACAAATCTGCAAAGGTTAAAAAGCTGGCATCCCTGCCCATGTCATAATCCCGCACAGCCTTAAACAGCCCGATCATGCCCTCCTGGATTAAGTCTTCACTGTCACCGCCTAAGATAAACATGGATTTTGCCTTACTGCGCACCAGATTCTTGTACTTATCACATATGTAGTCCATGATAGCGGTCTCGCCGTTTCTGAGCCTGTCTATCAGTTCTTCATCACTTAACAATTCATAATCTGCATACTCTCTCTGCATGAAATATCCTTCCTATAAATCCTGCTTACGCAAATAACCCCCCCGGTCATTTACATTCCTCGCTGACGTACAATTTCATATGCCAGAACACCTGCTGCCACAGAAGCATTCAGGGAATCAATATCTCCCTTCATGGGTATGGAGGCAATCATATCGCACTTTTCTTTTACCAGACGGCCTACACCCTCTCCCTCGTTACCAATCACAAGACCGATGGGGCCCTTTAAATCCAACTGATACATGGTAGTTCCGCCCATGTCCGCACACACAAACCACAGACCTTCCTTCTTCAAATCCTCGATGGTCTTTGCCAGATTGGTCACCTTGGCTACAGGGGTATAATTCAACGCCCCGGCAGAGGTTCTTGCCACGGTTGCGGTAAGTCCTGCTGCACGGTTCTTAGGGATAATCACTCCGTGAGCACCCGCCAGATTAGCAGTACGGATAATGGCTCCCAAATTATGAGGGTCCTCGATATTGTCGAGCAGGAAAATAAAGGGTGCCTCCCCCTTATCCTTTGCAGCCTGCAAAATATCCTCCACCTCTGCGTATTCATAGGCTGCCGCATAGGCGATAACCCCCTGATGCTTTCCGGTCTCGGACATCTGATCCAAACGCTCTTTGGTTACAAATTTTATCATGGTGTCATGCTTCTTTGCTTCCCTCTTAATGGTCATAATGGGACCGTCCTGACAACCGTCCAAAATAAAAATCTTATCAATGGGCTTCCCTGAACGGTACGCCTCAATCACTGCATTTCTTCCCTCTATGGTAAATTCCTGATATCCCATGTGATACCTGCCTTTCTACTATATCTCCATGCCTGCAAGCCCGATTCCCTGCTTTATCAAGTCAAGCATTCTATCCGTCTGTCCGCTCAGGTACAAAAAGCCCATCAGTGCTTCAAAACCGGTCGCCTTCCTATAATCGCTCATGGAAGCATTCTTTGCCATGGTGTAAGACTTGGCGTTACGTCCTCTTTTGTAAACAGCCAGCTCGTCCTCTGAAAGCACCTCTAACAGTGCTTCTATCATTTTTGCCTGAGCCTCCGCCTTTACATATTTTACTGACATTTTATGTAAATCGTTAGCAGAACGGTTTGCCCGTTCCACCACCACACTGCGGATAACCAGCTCATATACCGCATCACCGATATAAGCAAGGGTTAAGGGTGAGTATGCCCTTACATCCTGCTCGCCGCATGCAAATACCTTCTTTATCTGTTCCAGCAAATTTAAGCCTTCTTCCATTTAACGCCCTCTCTGGTATCTTCCAAAACAATACCCTTCTCCAAAAGCTCATTTCTGATAGCATCAGCCAATGCAAAATTCTTTTCCTTCTTAGCAGCCTTACGCTCCTCAATCTTTCCGAGTACATAAGCTTCCAACTCAGCATCCACACCGGTCTCTTCTGCTGCTTCAGCCTTTAACAAGTCAAGACCGAGTACATAGTCAAAGCTTTCGATAATGGCACGCTTGGTTACACCGTTTAACTCTGCCTTCAGCACATCATATACCAAAGTGATACCCATGGAGGTATTCACATCATTACCCACAGCCTCTACAAATTTAGCCTTATACTCCTTTACTGCCTCGTTGTCTACCGCACCGTCTTTTTCAAGCTCTGCAATACGCTTCTTTAACTTCTTGTAGGTACCTGTTGCCTGGTCAAGTGCCTCATAGGAGAACACTAATGGCTTGCGGTAATGGGACTGCAGACAGAAGAATCTGTATGCCAGAGGATCATAGCCCTTTTCTTCCAACAAAGAAACAGTCAAAAACTCACCCTTGGACTTACTCATCTTACCGGACTGGTCATTTAAGTGATGCACATGGAACCAGTAATTACACCATTTATGTCCCAGATAAGCCTCACTCTGTGCAATTTCATTGGTGTGATGAGGGAACATATTGTCAATACCGCCGCAGTGGATATCCATATACTCACCCAAATGCTTCATACTGATGCAGGAGCACTCAATATGCCAGCCGGGATATCCCACACCCCAGGGGCTATCCCATTTCAGTGCCTGGTCCTCAAATTTGGACTTGGTAAACCACAGCACAAAGTCGTTTTTATTCTTCTTGTTCTCATCCTCGGTTACATCATCGCGGACACCAACCATCAGCTCTTCCTCGCTCTGATTACCAAACACATAATAGGTAGCAAGCTTGGAGGTATCAAAATAAATGTTTTCTCCTGCCTGATAAGCATAACCCTTCTCAAGAAGCACCTGAATCATCTCGATAAAGCTGTCAATACAGTTGGTGGCAGGCTCTACCACATCAGGAGTCTTGATGTTCAACTTTGCGCAGTCTGAAAAGAAAGCATCCGTATAGAATTTTGCAATCTCCATAACAGTCTTGTGCTCTCTCTTTGCACCCTTTAACATCTTATCCTCTCCGGTATCTGCGTCGGAGGATAAATGTCCTACATCGGTAATATTCATAACGCGCTTTACGTCATAGTCCGCATAGCGCAAAGTCTTCTCAAGCACATCCTCCATGATGTAGCTTCTCAAATTACCGATGTGTGCAAAATGATAAACAGTAGGTCCACAGGTATACATATTTACCTTACCTTCCACATTGGGTACAAATTCTTCCACATTTCTGGTCAGTGTGTTATAAATCTTCATGCTCATTGTCGTTACTCTCCTTTACTCTATCTTGATTTTTCACGTAATATCTTATTGTATTGCTTCCTCATTCTCCTGCGCGCTTTACTGCGTTTCCTGCGCCTCTCCCATAAATGCCGCCATGGCTTTCTCAAGCTGTGCAAGTCTGCTCTGTAAACCCGCGATTTCCTCCTTTACCGGGTCCGGTAAATCCACCTGATTCATGGTTTCCTGCGGCAGTGCCACATTGTTGCGCTTTACCACACGCCCCGGCACACCTACTACCGTGGAATTGGGCGGCACTTCACTTAGTACCACGCTTCCCGCACCAATCTTAGAATTGTCTCCAATGGTAAAGGAACCAAGCACCTTCGCACCGGCACTTATCATAACATTGTTGCCGATGGTGGGGTGACGCTTCCCGTGTTCCTTTCCGGTACCACCTAAGGTCACGCCCTGATACAACGTCACATTATCACCGATAATGGTAGTCTCACCAATAATCACACCGTTGCCGTGGTCAATGAAAAAGCCTTTTCCTATCTGCGCACCCGGATGAATCTCGATACCGGTCTTGCGTACACCTCTCTGGGAAATATATCTCGCCCAAAAGTAATGTCCCTTCACATACAGCTTATGTGCCAGCCTGTAGTGCATCATTGCTTTAAAGCTGGGATACAACAGCACCTCCATGGAGGAGTGAATTGCCGGGTCGCGCTCTCTGATAATTTTTATTTCCTCGCGGATATTCTTTATGAAGCCCATAAAAACTCCTTTACACTTTGACAAATCAGAATGTTATTTACATCCTAATACTAACTCACACTAATATTATCAATTCAGTACTGTACAAACTTTGTTTACGATGAGTCGGCATGGAACATTACGTTCACATTCCTGCTTTTATTGATTTAGTACGTAAAAAAATACCTTCTTTACGTTCAAATTCACAATTTAATGATTTCCAAACGTAACATTTCCAATTATTTACGTTCATTTCCCTATATTTCTTTATTACAAACGTAATAATCCAATTTTTTTACGTTTGTAATCCACTGTTTTAATAATCTGAACGTAATCACTATGCATTTCTTACGTTTGAAATTGACATATTTTCAATATAGGTGGTACTTAACGACTGTTGCGCTTGACCAATCATCTTTTGTTCATTCGAAAATGCTCTTCTATGACAAGATTATAAAAAACCGCAGTAAATCCATCTTAGAGACGAATTTATCCGCGGTTCCACTCTACTTAAAGACTTTACAGTCCTTCCCTCAACAGGATTAACGCACCTAAATACGAATGTGGATACTACGTTGCCGCACAAGCACCATCAGGCGCTCACTTCCCCACATCTGCTCGCGGACGCACTTCTTTTCCTTCGGTGGGCGCTGCTTTCAGCCGACTACAGCTCCTCTCTGGACACCTGCTTGGGAAAATACTCTTTCCGTTCATAGCATTTATTAATATTATGATTTCTAATAGTTAGAATATGCAAAAAGTGCTGATTTGTCAAGGATTTCTTTAACAACTGACCATACGCAAATATTCCAAACACATATCGGCACATCGCTCTATATATCCCCGCACATGCTGCTCAGATATGTATTGAGTGTTAGCCGCCATCTGCTTCCTGCCTTGATATGCCCTAATCTGCTTGTCTCTCCAGGCTTCCACATCATCGGCATCTACTAAACCTTCCAATGTAAATGCACTGCTTTCGCCAAGTCCTTCTATGATTCGGACGACGTTCTTCTCCTCAAACAGCACTTGTGCCAGCTTATCACAATCTGCATAGTAAGCCTGATTTTTTGACATATTCTGAGACGGTGCACTTAAAAAGTCTTCTTTAAAGGGCACTCTGACCATATGATACCAGAGCATATCCGACAACAGGTGCACCAGATAACCCAGCACGAAATCCCTTTTCTCAGGAACAGCGTATTCTCCCATAAAAGTATCAAAATGACCGAGAGCACTGCTCTTATCAAATATATAGTGAGATATATCCTTTATTTCTCTTGTATAATTTTCCTTTTCATGCACTGCATCAGGTGCAATACTGCCCAACAGAAAATCGCCATACGAGTGTATGAAGTTTTTTATGTTTAAATATACCTTATCTGCAATCAGCAGATGCATTATCGGGTGTGCCATAATTCTCCCCTTATGAGTGATTAAATGTACCGCTCTGTCAACACCTGAAATTCCGGCTTGGTTACATAAGAGGCATAGGTAACTTTTCCGTCAAAGTTTAACACCTTTTCAAAGCGATAGCGTAGCCATGGAGTGGTAACATAATTAAGCACCTCTTCTTTGGGCACCCAAAGGACTTCACTGGATTCTTTTGATGTACGGCATTCCCCGCTTTCATACTCACAAATAAAATCAAACATCACCTTCGTAGGGACGGTGGTCACACCATCATAATAAATGTGTTTACCTACATTGGAGTACACGGCACAAAGGCAATTCACCTTTGCCTTAATTCCGCTTTCTTCCATAATTTCACGCAAAACTCCTGCTTCTAAGTCTTCACTCTCTTCAATCTGACCACCTGTAGCATCGTAGCCGCGATTGGGGGTCTTTATAATCAGAATATTACCTTCTTTATCAAAAACATAGCCTGCTGCGGCAACAATATGTGTTGGAAAAGCCATAACAAATACCTCCTTGAATAAATCCATCTCTTAATCATATCCTTTATTGTACACCTTGCCCTCGGGGCAAGGTCAAGGGGATTGTTATTCCCAAGCTTCATATTTCCGGCACTCCCTGACAATATCCAAATACTGTCCCAACGCCTCTTTCTCAACATCCATCCTTCTCAGATAATCATCTGCTATAGCCGCGTCAATTTCATTCATAAAGTGGAACGTCCTTGCAACATCAAACAATGCAGGGCCATAACATACATTCATAAAATCAATGGCAAAGAAAGTCCCCTCCTTTGTGATTAACACATTGTTAGTATGAAAATCTCCATGGAGTACAGTCTCTCCATCCGGTAACATTTGAATCTTTTCAAAGAGTCCTGCATCCTTTGCGCATTTTCCCACTAACATTCCTTTCAGGAACTCTTTATAGGAAAGCAGATTTGTTGACTTTTGCTTCAGAATCTCTTTATGTAACCGCGCAAATTCATCCAGACATTCAGCCAAGCATTCTCTTCTTTCAAGCAAATACTGACTTAAGGAAACGCCCTCTATCTTTTCATATATGATCCCATTCCGCCCACTTACTTCTACCACCTCAAATGGCTGTGGAACGCGTATACCGAGTCTGTACAATTCCTTTGCATTACGGTATTCCAATGCCACATATTCTTTGGGATATCCGTCAATAAAAAGCTTGCAGACTTTGCCTTCCTCATATTCAAATACTTCCGCGGTGTTTCCCGTTCCGATAATCTTCATCGTTTACCTCTGCTATATCTTACTGCAAAATTCCACAATCTCAGCTTTCCGTGCCTCAACAGCCTCTTTATACTCTATGGAGCACAGTCCCAAACTGCCACAGCATTTGATTTCCATATGCCCGTAAAAATGCTCTATGCTCTCAATGATACGATTGCATTCCCGCATGCTGGGGCCTGTTCTTAACGCAATTACATAGCCTTTCTTGCCACTGCTTATCGTTGCATGAGGCTCATGGGTATTACACCAGGGCGTACATCTGTCTATAAACGCCTTGAATTGTCCGGGAATATCCGCCCAATACGACGGTGCTACAGATATGATGATATCTGCCCATTCGTAATCCTCAATAATCTTGTCAACATCATCCTGCTGAATACATTTTGCGGTATTATGACAGGAGCGACAACCCTTACAAAAACTGAAATCATAATCATCAATACATGTTTTTTTTACATCGTATTTTCTCTGTAAGGAATCAGACACTACCTTTACAATTTCAGCAGTCGCTCCGTTTCTTACCGGACTACAGTTCATCACCAGTACTTTCATCCGTCCTACCTCCAAGTAGAATCACTATTGCTTGTAACAGCAGAAATAATAGGCTTTCCTTCTCTGTCAAGAAGCGGTGTCAAACCTCCGGAATACCCTGCGGCATGAAACATATAATTTACTCCTGTTTCCTTATCTACCCAAATCTCTGTTACGTTTACTGCTCCCTGTGAATACACCTTTTCAAATCTGTCCTTTGCCATCTTTAGTTCCTCCTTCATGATAATACTGTTAAAAATCTCATGAGCTGTCACAGTTTTGCTCTCACTCACTGTCACAAACTC
>CALYZQ010000007.1 GCA_945609985.1 uncultured Lachnospiraceae bacterium
AGATATAACAGTTATTAAATCCCTAAAAATACCTCAAGTGAGAATTCAAATTTTCTTCATTATACCACCTTGCTCTATAAAAGAACATAGATTATTTTATAGACCAAAATCATCTTCTTGCAAATCTTTTACCATTATGATAGTAGCGAAGAAGTTGTTAGATGGAAGTAAATAACACTTTGTACTCAAATATGATGTTTAAAAAAAGACAAAAAAAGCGAAAACCTTGCAAATTCAAGATTTTCGCCATTCTTAAGGCGTAGCGAGAGGGGGATTCGAAGTCTACGCTCCGCTTCGGTCGGCGCAAAGCCGAGGTCCCCCGGACCTCGTGCGCCCTCGACACTACTCCGTAGTGTCTCGTGTTCTTATCTCTTTCCAGTGACTAACAAAAAAAGGAATCCGATTGGATTCCTTTTTTGTTAGTAGCGAGAGGGGGATTCGAACCCTCGACACTACGGGTATGAACCGTATGCTCTAGCCAACTGAGCTATCTCGCCATTTTTCCGGCTATAAAGTCGGAATGGAAGTTATAGGGCTCGAACCTATGACCCTCTGCTTGTAAGGCAGATGCTCTCCCAGCTGAGCTAAGATTCCATTTGTCTGTTTCGCAACCGACTAGATGAGTATACTATGCAGACAAATATTTGTCAACAACTTTTTTCAGATAATTACAAAAACTTTCAACAAAGGAAAAGCCAACATCCCTGGGGTGTGGGATGCCGGCTTAAAAGGGGAGGTTAGTTAACAAATTTGTAATATTAATATACGATATGACCACTAAAAAGAAAATGTAGTATTTTTATTTTATCATGTATTTTCTTGTATTTTTATGTCAAAACACAATTTATCACTTTAAACTGTTAAATTCCCTTGCATGATTTGCAAAGTTGTACTATAATGTAAACGTCTTAGTAAGGCATACTATGCCGCTCTGCTCATTTTCGCAGAGAGATACGGAGGAAAATGTTATGAGTTTTGAATTTGTCAGAAAGCTGCCTACCCCGGCAGAGATTCGTGAGGAGTTACCACTTGCTCCCGAACTGATTAAAATAAAGGAAGCGCGTGATGCGGAAATCCGCGATGTTATCACCGGCAAGAGCAATAAGTTTCTGGTCATTATCGGTCCCTGTTCTGCGGATAATGAGGATTCTGTGTGTGATTATGTGAACCGTCTTGCAAAGGTAAATGAAAAGGTTAAGGATAAACTGATTCTGATCCCCAGAATCTACACCAATAAACCCCGTACTACAGGAGAAGGCTACAAGGGTATCGTACACCAGCCAGACCCTGAGAAGAAATCTGATTTTTTGACCGGACTTAAGGCAATGCGTAAAATGCACATCCGTGCCATTGCAGAGACCGGCCTTACCGCAGCTGATGAAATGCTTTATCCTGAGAACTGGAGATATTTATCAGATATTTTGTCTTATGTGGCAATCGGTGCCCGCTCCGTAGAGGATCAGCTTCATCGCCTCACAGTAAGCGGTTTTGACGTTCCTGCCGGTATGAAGAATCCTACCAGTGGTGATTTCTCCGTAATGCTGAACTCCGTATATGCCGCTCAGCATCCTCACTCCTTCATTTACAGGGGCTGGGAAGTAAATACCACCGGTAACGATATGGCGCACACCGTACTTCGCGGTGCCACCAACAAGCACGGCAACAACGCCCCCAACTATCATTACGAGGATTTAAGCCGTTTGCTTGATATGTACAACAAAATGGATTTAAAGAACCCTGCCTGTGTCATTGACAGCAATCACTCCAATTCTAACAAGCAGTACGAGCAGCAGGTGCGCATTGTCAAAGAGGTTATGCACAGCCGTAAGCTGAACCCTGAGATTCACAGTCTTGTAAAGGGTGTCATGATTGAAAGTTATATCGAGGAAGGCTGCCAGAAGGTTGGCGGCGGTATCTATGGTAAATCCATCACCGATCCCTGCCTTGGATGGGAAGCTTCCGAACAGTTGATTTACAGTATCGCAGAGTATGAATAAATGCTGGTATATAAAAATGCCGATGGTATAAAAACCACCGGCATTTTTATGCTCTCGGGTGTGCTTTCGCATACACTCCCCGCAAATTATTCTGTTTTTGAGTCGCATATATCTGCGTGGAAGATATGGCTGAAAAACCCATCATCTCCTGTACACTCTTTAAGTCCGCTCCGTTTTCAACCAAATGTGCCGCAAAGGAATGGCGAAGGGTCTGAGGAGTAATCTCCTCTTCAATACCGGCTCTTCCTGCATACTCTTTAATCAGCTTCCAAAAGCCCTGTCTGCTCATAGGAGAACCGGAACAATTGACAAATACATATTTTTCTCCTTCCTCCCTGATGAGCACTGCTCTCGCATTATTCAAATAATTCATAAGTGCTTTTTTGGCTTTTTGACCAAACGGAATCTTACGCTCTTTACTTCCGTCCCTGCACACAATATGCCCCGTTCTCAAATTAATATCACCAAGCTGTAATGTGGCAAGCTCTGTTACCCGGATACCCGTTGCATACATAAGCTCCAGCATTGCCTTATCACGTATTTCTTTGGGTGTATTCCCTGAAGGCTGGGCAAGCAGTCTGGATACCTGTTCCATGCTGATAATCCCCGGTGTCCTCTTTTCCAGCTTAGGTGCCTGCAAATCCTCCGAAATATCCTGTGATATCATTCTTTCTTTCTCCAGATAATGGAACAATGCCTTTATGGATGCAATGTTTCTGCATATGGTGGCCGCCTTGAAATTCTTTTCTTCCAGACTTCGAATAAAGTCTGTCAAATCAGATTTCTTCACCTCGGAAACCTCAGTGATTCCTTGCTTTGCCAAATACTTTTTCAGCTTGCTCAAATCACTTGCATATGACGCTATGGTGTTTTCTGATTTTTTCATCACATCCCTCATATATGTGACAAAAACTTCAATAGCATAATCCATTTTCTACATCCTTCCATTACTTTTAGTGCGTCGTAATTTCCATTATAATAACATCATTTCGGAAAAGCAATACGCATTTTTGCGCCTTTTTTTAACGCTACAAGATATAGAAATAATTCATTATGTTAACTGCAACATCTAGTAAACAGTGCTAAAAAATTTTTAAATAGGCTGAGAGTAGATATGGATTTAAAAAGCTTTCCAAAAAACACCCTACTAAAATAATTCCTAAAATAATAAATAACCGAGGCAAATTAGCTTCCCGCAATATGGCGGTTCCTTTTTCTACATGAAAATTTCTTTGAAAATAAATACCCCTGCAAAGTCTTTCACACCAGACAAGTAACGCAAACAACATGGGTATGTACAAAGCATAATGTGGAAATGCACACACTACTACCAGAACCACCCCTTTTAATCCGTACCTGAGTACTGCGGTTGCAAGAAAGACACCCATGGAAACTCCATATCCCAGTGCTGTTCCCGCGCATAATACGATTCCTAAATAGGTACTGGATAATACCGCCAGTATCAACGCTTGACCCACACGTTCCTTTACCACATAATAAAAGAAGGCTTTACAGTCCACATTCACATATTTCAGATTATATAGGATGTCCTCCCGTAAAATCTCTGAATTTGTAAGAAAAAACTCCCTTCCTACATATACCCCAAAAATTCCAAGCAATGCGCCTGCTCCAAATAGTAACAAAGTCGGAAGTTTATCTGTTTGTATGTAAAAACGAATACGCTTCATTCCTTCACCTCTTCACAATATATTCCATTTATGAAGATTTCATGTCTGACAACCCCAAGCTTAACTTACTGCTTAACAACCTCTTTGTTCCCGCAAACTAAGTTATCCGTAAAAATTAATTACCGTATCCATGTACTGACACAGATACGGTAATCATACTTGCACTCTTTTATTCTATTTATTTAGGCACCATATTTTTCTGCATAGGCAAGGATGCCACAAATCGTCTTGGAATCCTGAATTTTACAATCAAATATCATCTGCTTCAATTCAGCAACGGAATATGCCTCCACATTGATGAACTCGTCCTCATCCAGATGTTGGCTTCCAGGCTTCAAATCTCTCGCCACATAAATGTCTATCTTTTCATTGCAAAAAGCAACAGTGGTATAGATGGAGGTGAGTAATTCCACCTTTTCACAGGTATAACCGGTTTCCTCCGAAAGCTCACGCATGGCCGCTTTATCAGTAGGCTCCGTTCTCTCATTCAGCCCGCCTGCCGGAATCTCCAATGTCTCCCTTTCCAAAGCATTGCGATACTGACGTACCATCAATAATTTACCATCCTCGCGCACGGCTACCACTGCAGCCGCCCCTTTATGTTCAATGAAATCCCATCTGGCTGTATTGCCGTTTGGTATCTGCATAACATCTTGATAGTAATCAATAATGGCACCCTTTGCAATCAATTCCCTATTAAGACGTATAAAATCACTCATGGCCTACTGCTCCAAAAGCTTTTCAACACTGACAAGCTTCACGCAAAGTACGAAAAGGTCTGTTGCCACTGCCATCTCTTCGGGAGTAGGGAAAGAAGGTGCGATACGGATATTGGAATCCTTAGGGTCCTTTCCATAAGGATAGGTTGCTCCGGCTCCGGTGAGAACCATACCAGCCTCCTTACACTTTGCAACAATTGCTTTTGCACAGCCTTCCATAGCTTCAAAGGAGATGAAATAACCGCCGTTGGGACGGGTCCACTCACCGATACCCAAACCTGTAAGCTCCGCATCCAATACCTTCAATACTGCCTCAAACTTAGGGCGCAGAAGGTCTGCATGCTTCATCATATGAGCGTTAATTCCGTTGATGTCTTTATAGTAACGCACGTGGCGTAACTGGTTTACCTTATCATAGCCGATAGTCTGAATGGTCATGGATTTCTTCATCCAATCAAGGTTTGCCTTGGAGGAAGCGATGGCTGCAATACCTGCACCTGCATAGCTTACCTTGGAGGTAGAGCAGAATTCATATACCATATCAGCATTTCCAGCCTTCTCGCACTCGCTGAGAATCTCTAATATTTCATCCTGCTTATCTGCATACAAATGATGAATTACATATGCATTATCCCAGAAAATACGGAAGTCTTCTGCTGCAGGCTTAAGTGCTGCAAATCTCTTTACAGTCTCATCTGAATAGGAGTAGCCCTGAGGGTTGGAATACTTAGGTACACACCAAATACCCTTAATACTTGCATCCTCGGAAACCAGCTTTTCCACCATATCCATATCGGGACCTGCCGGCGTCATGGGAATTGTAATCATCTCAATGCCAAAATGCTGTGTAATAGCAAAATGTCTGTCATAACCGGGTGCCGGGCACAAAAACTTTACTGTATCAAGCTTACACCATGGAGTACTTCCAAGCACACCGTGAGTCATGGAACGTGAAATGGTATCATACATAATGGTAAGACTGGCATTTCCGCATACCACTACATTTTCTGCCTTTACACCCATCATATCTGCCATCAGCTGCTTTGCCTCAGGAATACCGTCAAGAACACCATAATTGCGCACATCAAAGCCATTGCTTGCTTTCATGTCACTGTCAGCTGTCAAAACTTCCATCATACCGCCTGCAAGATTCAACTGAGTTGCTGCAGGTTTTCCTCTGGACATGTCAAGCTGCAAACCTTTTCCTTTTGCATCCTCATACTCTGCCTGTAACTGAGCCTGTAATGCCAACAATTCTTCTCTGCTTAATTCCTGATATGCTTTCATACATCCTCCGTCCATAGGTAAACACCTATTTTATGTTCGTTTTCCTTAGAAATACTATGAAATGTATCCGTTATGTCCACTCAAATACAAGATTGGATAATCGTATACAATCATACACTTGCTATATCATACTATAACACAGCGGATTACACAAGAGAAATTTTCATGTTTTTTCGAATATAAAAGAAAAAGCCGTTGTGATATTTTCACAACGGCTTTGTTAAGTATTCAGTTTTACTTCGCGTAGTCAATGACACGGCTCTCGCGGATTACATTTACCTTAATCTGTCCGGGATACTCTAATTCAGCTTCAATCTGCTTAGAAATCTCACGGGCCATAAGTACCATATCAGCATCTGTAACCTGCTCAGGCACTACCATAACTCGAATTTCACGTCCTGCCTGAATAGCAAAAGATTTATCTACACCTTTGAAATTGTTTGTTATTTCTTCTAACTGCTTTAATCTGCTAGTATAGGTTTCCAGTGTTTCCCTTCTAGCTCCCGGTCTTGCAGCGGATATTGTATCAGCAGCTTGTACAATACATGCAATCAGGGAAGTAGCCTCCACGTCACCGTGGTGAGACTCTACTGCATTGATAACAATGGAATTCTCTTTGTATTTTCTACAAAGTTCAACACCAAGCTGGATATGGGAACCTTCCATCTCGTGGTCCACAGCCTTACCAATGTCATGTAACAGACCTGCTCTCTTCGCCAGTCTTACATCAAGTCCCATCTCTGCTGCAAGCAGTCCTGATAACTGTGCAACCTCGATAGAGTGCTTTAATGCATTCTGACCATAGCTGGTTCTGAATTTCATCTTGCCGAGTAATCTGATAAGTTCAGGATGAATACCGTGTACACCAACCTCCAGTGTAGCAGCTTCACCTTCTTCCTTAATCATCACTTCAACTTCTTTTTGCGCCTTTTCTACCATCTCTTCAATTCTGGCAGGATGGATACGTCCATCTACGATTAACTTTTCAAGGGCAATTCTTGCAACCTCACGACGAATGGGGTCAAAACCGGACAAGATAACTGCTTCAGGTGTATCATCAATAATTAAATCAACACCGGTCATGGTCTCAAGGGTACGGATGTTACGTCCCTCACGTCCGATAATTCTTCCCTTCATCTCATCGCTGGGAAGCTGTACTACGGAAATAGTAGTCTCAGAGACATGGTCTGCTGCGCATCTCTGTATTGCAGAAACTACATACTCCTTAGCCTTTTTGTCTGCTTCTTCTTTGGCACGACTCTCAAGTTCCTTGATCATCACTGCCGTTTCATGCTTCACTTCATCTTCAACAATTTTCAATAAGTAGTCTTTTGCCTGTTCAGAGGTTAAACCTGAAATTCTTTCCAGTTCCTGTACGCGTTGCTCATTTAATTTGGAAACCTCTTCCTTCATTTTATTGAGGGATTCTTCTTTGGTCGCCAAATTAGCTTCCTTCTTCTCAATCGCATCAGCTTTCTTATCGATGTTCTCTTCCTTCTGCTGAACCCTGCGCTCATAACGCTGTGCTTCCGCTCTGCGCTCTTTGATTTCTTTGTCGAGTTCATTCTTGGTACGAATGGACTCTTCCTTAACCTCGAGCAAAGCTTCACGCTTCTTGGATTCTGCAGTCTTCAAAGCCTCATCAATAATCTCGCGCGCTTTCTCTTCTGCGTTACCTACAGTTGATGCAGCTGCTTTCTTCTGATAAACAGATGTAACAATCGCTGTAATAACGGCAGTAATCAGTACGCATACCAGCACGATTATGATTGTCTTTAAATCGGGCATCTTACAGGAGCACCTCCTTATTAAATTTTCATTGTACATTTTGCCTGCAAAACAGTATTCCATTTCACAGTATATAAATAGAATGTAGATTCAAACAAGCAATTCACAACACTTAAATTTTAAACTGAAATGACTCTTCTGTCAAGTATAAGTCACAATTATTCATCGCTTTCCTTATCTGCTCTCCGGAGAATCCCTTGCGCATCAGAAATGCAAAAATTCTTTGCTGTTCTTTGTAGTCAGCAGTATCCGGATTATAGTGCTTTTTCTCTAAAAGTTTGCTTATCATCTCCTGCTCATCCTGCAAACCACCGTCTGCTTCCCACATCTGCCACGCCTTCTCTATGACTTCCTTGGAAATCCCTTTGCGCTGCAAATCCTGCTCCATCCTTTTGCGGCTTTTGCCTGTTTCATGATAGGTGATGTAATCTATCGCATACTGTAAATCATCAATGTAATGAAAACCTGCCACATATGAAAGCGCTTCTTCTATTACTTCCTCCGGGTAAAATCCCTGCTCTAATTTAATTCTAAGCTGTTGTGTAGTGTACTGTCTGCTCTTTAACAGATTCATTGCCCTGAGCTTTGCCCGCTTGGGAAGCACTTCTCTCATAATTTGTAAATAGTCATTCTCAGAAAGCTCTGCACCTTCATGAATATGATAAATACGCAGTTCGCCTTTGTATAAAACAAAGGCGAACTCCTGATCAATATAAACTTTACTGCGGCTCTTAGACAATTCAATTATCTGCGTTATCTGCATCTGTCTTTGCTCCATCCAATCCGAAATGGGTTCGTACCTTCTTAGTAATCTCCTCACATACTGTAGGATTGTCCTTCAGATACTGCTTGGCATTCTCACGTCCCTGACCAATCTTATTACCTTCGTAAGCATACCATGCACCGGATTTATTAATTACATCAATACTTGCTGCCAAATCAAGAATATCACCTACCATGGAGATACCTTCTCCAAACATAATATCAAATTCAGCTTCCTTAAAGGGAGGAGCCACCTTATTCTTCACAACCTTCACACGGGTACGGTTACCGATAACCTCTCCGCCCTGCTTTAAGGATTCAATTCTTCTTACATCCATGCGGACAGAAGCGTAGAACTTCAGTGCACGTCCACCTGTAGTCGTCTCCGGATTACCGAACATAACACCAATCTTCTCACGGAGCTGATTGATAAATACTACGGTACAATTAGACTTGCTGATAACTGCAGTCAGCTTACGCAGCGCCTGAGACATCAAGCGCGCCTGAAGACCCACATGGCTGTCACCCATATCCCCGTCAATCTCAGCCTTGGGTACCAGTGCCGCAACGGAGTCCACCACGACAATATCCATTGCGCCGGAACGCACCATGGTCTCCGTAATCTCCATTGCCTGCTCTCCGTTGTCAGGCTGTGAAATATACAGATTATCAATATCTACACCGATATTCTTGGCGTATACGGGGTCGAGCGCATGCTCCGCATCAATAAAACCTGCAATACCGCCCCTCTTCTGTACTTCTGCAATCATATGTAAGGTAACCGTGGTCTTACCACTGGACTCCGGTCCGTAAATCTCAATAATTCTACCCTTGGGAATACCGCCAAGTCCCAAAGCCACATCAAGGCTTAAAGAACCAGTGGGAATAGTCTCCACGCTCATCTGAGCCGTGGGGTCACCAAGCTTCATAACGGCACCCTTTCCATACTGTTTCTCAATCTGTCCTATCGCGGCATCCAATGCCTTTAACTTCTCATCTCTTTCCATTTCGTTTCTCCTTTTCTTCAAGGAACAAATGTTCTGTTAATACTAGAATAAAACATTTGTTCGTATTTGTCAATCATTTTTTGTAAATCTTACGATAATAAATATACACAGTCACATGTACCATAAAACTCCCTCAATGGCACTCCCCCCTCTCTCATAACTTATTCTTCTGAAATCTTTGGCGAACTGCCGGAATTTGTAGGCTGCAACGGCAAATTACCGTTACTTTATAAAGATATATCAGATATTAAAAATGTAACATAAATCCCGCCTGTTGACAAGATTTATGTTACACTATTCATTCATTATTATTTCTTTTCTCCGAAAGTCACCTTGCTGAAATATTCCAGCATACAGCTTCTCATCAGTCTGAGTGCCGCACTTACGGTAGCCTCTCTTATTATCATGCGGTTTCCGCTAAAATGGAATTCCTTCACCGTAGTATTGCCCTTCACATCACAGGCGATATACACAAGTCCTACCGGCTTTTCCTTGGTTCCGCCGTCGGGTCCCGCAATACCTGTTACCGCCACTGCCACATCTGCCTTTGTTTCCAGCGCAATACCCTTTACCATCTCTTCCGCAGTCTGCTTGCTCACGGCACCGTGTTTCTGCAAGGTGGTCTTCTTCACACCCAAAAGCTTTCTCTTGGCTTTGTTGGAATAGGTGACAAAACCTGCTTTATATGCATCAGAAACACCGGGCACGTTAATCAGTCTTGCGGAAAGAAGTCCTCCCGTACAGGATTCCGCACAGGTAACCGTTAATTCATTGGCTATCAATAAATCAACAACCGCTTTCTCCAAAGTAACAGCCTCATCTGTAGTATAAACATCCTGACCGTAGCGGTTCTTGATATCCTTAACCACCGGTTTAATCAGCTTGTTTGCATCCTTTTTGGTATCCGCTTTTGCAGTGACACGGATATGAACCTCTCCGGTCTTTGCATAGGTTGCAATAGTGGGATTGGTCTGATTGTCTATCAAATCCTTAAGCTCCGTCTCCACCCTGCTTTCCGATACACCGCACAGCTTCACTGTCTGGGACAGAATAATACCGGGGGTAAGCTTCTTCAGATAAGGTACAACACTCTCCTCAAACATGGGAATCAGCTCATTGGGAGGTCCAGGCAACAAAATCACCTTCACATTATCCGTCTCAATCGCCATGCCCGGTGCCGTGCCGTTATTGTTATCAAAAATCACTGCACCCTCGGGAAGCATAGCCTGCTTCCAGTTATTTTCCGTAGGCTTCAAATCACGTCTGGTAAAATACTCCGCAATACGCTCCATGCTGCGCTCATCAACCTGCAATTCTTTGCCGCAATACTTCGCAGCTACTTCTTTGGTAAGGTCATCCTCTGTGGGACCCAAACCACCGCACATAATTACAATGTCAGACCTCTTTGCCGCACAATCAAGCACTGATGTCATGCGCTCTGCCTGGTCTCCTACTACGGATTGAAAATAGCAGGACAAACCAAGTGCTGCACACTGCTCAGAAAGATATGCAGCATTTGTATTTACGATATTTCCGAGTAAAAGTTCAGTTCCTACACAAATCAATTCAACTACCATATTAACCAGCCTTTCTATTTTATATCCTTCATAACTGCTCTGTTTTTCACCAGATAATCAACCAGGGAAATAATGGTAAGTGCCAAGGAAACCCACATTATGATATCAGTCACAAGCTGAAGCTCAGAGCCATTGTGTGGCAGGAAGTTACCATTGTTTACAATCATCAGACATATCATTATCATCTGCATGGTGGTTTTCCACTTGCCCCAATAACTTGCGGCTATTACAACACCGTTATCTGCAGCTACTGTTCTGAATCCACCGATGATAAACTCTCTGCTGATAATGATAATAACCACCCATGCAGGAATTCTGCCCATGTCAACCAGCGCTATTAACGCCGCACACACCAAAAGTTTATCCGCAACAGGATCCATAAATTTACCGAAATTGGTTATCAGATTGTACTTTCTGGCAATCTTTCCATCCACCATATCCGTAAGGCTTGCAATGATAAAAATGGCAAGCGCGATAAAATCCACATATTCCATGATGCCACCGAAAATCATTTTAAACCAGCCCCACTCATGCTCACCGCCAAGCAACAGCAGCAAAAAGGGCACAATCAAAATCACTCTGAAAATTGTAAGCTTATTGGGTAAATTCATTTTACTCATGATAAATCTCTCCTATCAAATCATATTCATTGGCATCCGTTACCATTACTTTTACAAAGTCTCCGGTCACTAAACTGGCCGTGGTATTTACAAACAGGTAACCATCCACATTGGGGGCATCACGGTAGGTCCGTGCCACATACACATCCTCGTCCGCCACCTTTCCTTCAATCATGGCTACAAGCACCCTTCCAATCATATCCTCCGCCTTTTCAAAAGCGATTTCCTGCTGAAGCTCCATCAGTTCATCCCTGCGTGCTTCCTTAATCTCTTCCGCTATCTGCTCAGGCATATTTGCCGCCGGTGTATCCTCTTCCTGCGAATAGGCAAACACGCCCAATCTGTCAAATTCCATTTCGTCCGCAAAATTGTAAAGTTCTTCAAAGTCTTCCTGGGTTTCTCCGGGGAAACCGCTAATCAGGGTAGTCCTAAGACAAATGTCCGGAATACGGTTTCTTAGCTTTGCAATTACGTCCCTTAAGTCATCCTGGGAAGTTCTTCTTCCCATACGCTTGAGCACCGCATCCGAAGCATGCTGGATGGGAATATCCAGATAATGACACACCTTGGGCTCCGTTGCGATTGCCTCTATTAATTCATCGGTTATCTCCTCAGGATAACAGTATAAAATACGAATCCAGCAGATACCGCTTATCTGTGCCAGCTCGTGTAACAGCTTGGGAAGACTCTTCTTACCATACAAATCCACACCGTAAAGTGTGGTTTCCTGGGCCACTAAAATAAACTCCTTTACGCCGCCCTCTGCAAGTACCTTGGCTTCTGCAACCAGATTTTCCATTGGCACACTTCTAAAGCTTCCCCTCACCTTGGGAATAATACAATAGGTGCAGTGCTTATCACAGCCTTCTGCAATTTTTAAATATGCAAAATGTCCTCCTGTGGTTACAATACGCTTTTTGCCTGTAGTGGGAGCTTCATTGATGTCCCTACAATGCTGTCCTCCCTTGCCCTTAAGAGCCTCTTCAACCGTAGCAACGATTTCCTCTATGGCAGTTGTACCTACGATGGCATCCACCTGGGGAATCTCCGTCTGTATTTCATCACGATACCTTTGCGCCAGACAACCGGCTGCTATCAGTGCCTTTAAATTACCGTCTTCTTTCAGCTGTGCCAGTTCCAAGAGCGTGTTAATACTCTCTTCCTTTGCATCACCGATAAAGCAACAGGTATTTACCACCGCCACATCGGCCTCTGCCTCGTCATCCGTAAAAGTATATCCCTTTTCCTGAAGCATACCAAGCATCATTTCCGTATCGACCAGATTTTTGTCACAGCCTAAGGACACAAAAATTATCTTCATAAAACCCTTCCTAAACTGAATAGTAGCCGGGCAAGAGCACCGGCTACCACTTTTCTTATTCTTCGTCGCCTAAAATTTTAATTTTGCCCTGATTTAATTCTTCTACAGCAACAGACAGAGGCTTCTTATCCTTGCCCTCTACCAAAGGCTGATTGCCGCTGATAATCTGTCTTGCTCTCTTGGAAGTAGCCATAACGATGGAATAACGGCTGTTTACAACAGGCGCTTCACCGGGCTCAACCTCGCTGTTTACTACTTTCATTAAATCGGAATAAGATGGATGTAACATTAATTTGCTCCTTTCGAGAACTCTTTGAGTTCTTCTCTGATTTCTTTTATAAATTCATCTCTGCGAATCGGTGCTCTGCGTGCTGCATTTACAAGGCTGTGAAGCTCTTCCACGCACACTTCCAGATTGTCATTCACCACTATATAATCATAGGCTTCAATGCCTTCTGATTCCTCACTTGCACGGGATAAGCGCTTTCTGATTACTTCCTCGCTCTCCGTCCCTCTTCCTACCAGTCTGCGTTCCAATTCCTTTGCACTGGGCGGTGTCACAAATAAAAGCAGGCTCTCAGGAAATTTCTCCTTTACCTGCAGGGCTCCCTGGATTTCAATCTCCAAAATCACATCCTTGCCCGCATTAAGCTGCTCCTCCACATATGCCTTGGGAGTGCCGTAATAATTATCACAGTAGCTGGCATATTCGATGAAGCCATCCTCACTGATATGCTGTTCAAACTGCGCTTTGTCCGTAAAGAAGTACTCCACCCCGTCTCTCTCGCCCTCTCTGGGCTTTCTGGTGGTCATGGATATGGACAATGCATAATTGTCATAGGTCTGTAACAGCTTTTTCATCAGAGTGCCTTTTCCCGCACCCGAAAAGCCGGATATTACAATCAAAATACCTTTGTTATTCAATAGTATCCTCCTTTAGGGCAGATAATTCCAACCCTGCCTGTGCGCGACCTGCAATGGTCTCCGGCAGAAGCGCAGAAAGCACTACCTGACTGTTCTCCATCACAAGCACGGACTTTGTCTTACGTCCCTGAGTGGCATCAATTGCCATGCCGGTCTCCTTAGCCTTCTGTACCAGACGCTTAATCGGAGCCGCATCCGGACTTACAATGGCTATAATCTTTTCTGTATTTACAATATTTCCAAAACCTATATGAATCAGCTTATTCATCTGCCACCTGTCGCTTACTCAATATTCTGAATCTGCTCTCTAACCTTCTCAATCTCGGTCTTAAGCTCAATGGCACAGTTGGAGACCTCCAAATCGTTTGCCTTGGAAAGGATGGTGTTTGCCTCCCTGTTCATCTCCTGTGCAATAAAGTCCAGCTTACGTCCGATACTTCCGCCTTCCTTCAAGGTCTTCTTAGTAGTCTCGATATGGCTGCGCAGACGCACAATCTCCTCATCCACACATATCTTATCGGCAAAAATGGTAACCTCAGTCAACAGTCTGCCTTCATCTACAGTATTATCAGCAAGAAGCTCTCTCACCTTATCTTCCAGCTTCTGTCTGTATTCTCCTACAAGCTGGGGAGAACGCTCTGCCACAAAATCAACCAAAGTAAGCATGGCATCCAGCTTCTCAATCAAATCATCTCTTAAGTGCTCACCCTCGGTAATGCGGGTCTGTACAAACATTTCTGCCGCACCGGTAACTGCCTTCTTCAGCTCTTTCCAAAGCTCTTCCTCGTCAATACCCTGCTCTTCCATGGTGAAAACTTCAGGATACTTGGACAAAGTGGATACGCGGATATCATCATCCAATCCGAAATCCTCTGCCATCTGACGCAGGTACTTTAAGTACTCTCCTGCCAGTTCCTTGTTATATCTTACGCTGGAGGTGTCTTCCGAAAAATCTTCATAAGAAATAAAAATATCTACCTTACCTCTGGAAATAAAGTTTTTCAGTTCCCCACGAATTGCTGATTCAAAAAAATTCAGTTTCTTCGGCATCTTAATATTCACATCCAGATAACGGTGATTGACTGATTTCATCTCCACCGTAAACTTTCTGTTATTCTCTGCGACCTCACATCTGCCGAAGCCTGTCATACTCTTAATCATTTTCTTCATCCTCGTACAAAATGTCCTATGGACTTCGTTTACATATCACATTTCATTATAGAATAACTTTTTAGACCCGTCAAGAAAAGATTTGACATCACACCCCGTATGCGCTTATATTTAACATAATATCTAAAGACTTGATTCACTGTGAGGATTTCATTATGGCTTTTGACGGCATTACCATTGCAAATATTGTGCATGAATTGAAAAAAGAGCTTATCGGCGGACGTCTGACCAAAATCGCCCAGCCCGAAAGTGATGAGCTTTTACTTACCATAAAATCAACAAACGGACAGAAGCGTCTGCTCATTTCCGCAGATGCCTCCCTGCCCCTGATTTATCTGACGGAAAGTAACAAACAAAGCCCCCTGACTGCACCTAATTTCTGCATGCTTCTGCGCAAGCATCTGCAAAACGGCCGCATTACGGACATCAGCCAGCCGGGCCTGGAACGTATTGTGCGCATTACCTTGGAGCATTTGGATGAGATGGGCGATTTGTGTCAAAAGAATCTCATTGTGGAAATCATGGGCAAACACAGCAACATTATCTTCTGCAACGAATCTGACATGATTATTGACAGTATCAAGCATATCTCTGCAGCAGTCAGCAGCATCCGTGAGGTACTTCCGGGCAAGCCCTATTTTGTGGCAAATACCCAGGATAAGCTGGATGCCCTGACTACAGATTTTAATGGATTTAAGGATGCTGTCGAGCGAAAAGCCCAGCCTATATTTAAGGCAATTTATGGCAGTTTTACCGGTATTTCCCCTATTCTGGCACAGGAGCTTTGCCATCGTGCAGGTATTGATGGAGAAGCTTCCACAGCAGCCCTGTCCGATGCGGATTACTCAAAGCTTTATCAGGTATTTGAAGCGATGACGCTTGCTGTCAAAGCAGGCGAATTTACACCAAACATTGCCTATACCGGTAAGCGTCCCGTTGAATATGCCTCCATTCCGCTGACCTTATATGAAAGCGGAGCTGATTCGATAACTCCCTTTGCTTCCATCAGTGCATTGCTTGAGCATTATTATGCGGAGAAAAATACCCTTACCCGCATCCGTCAGAAATCCGCGGACCTGCGCCGCATCGTGCAGACTGCGTTAGAGCGTGACATCAAAAAGTATGATTTACAGCTGCGTCAGATACAGGATACCGAGAAAAGGGATACCTATCGGATTTACGGTGAACTGTTAAACACCTACGGCTATGGTGTGGAGCCGGGGGCAAAGTCCATGGAGGCTTTGAATTATTACACCAATGAAATGATTACAATCCCCCTTGACCCCACCCTGTCAACTACGGAGAATGCGAAAAAATTTTTTGACAAATACGCAAAGCTGAAGCGTACCTACGAGGCATTGTCTGAACTGACCAAGGAAGTCAAGCAGGAAATCGATCATTTGGAGTCCATAAGCACTTCACTTGATATTGCACTTAAAGAGGAGGATCTGGTCCAGATTAAGGAGGAACTTATCTCCAGCGGCTTTATCCGCAGAAAAGGAAACGCCAAGAAGGAAAAGATAACCAGCAAACCCTTCCACTATATCAGCAGCGACGGTTTCCATATGTATGTGGGCAAAAACAATTTTCAGAATGACGAGCTGACCTTTAAATTTGCCACCGGAAACGATTGGTGGTTCCACGCAAAAGGAATGCCCGGATCCCACGTCATTGTTAAGCTTGACGGGGCGGATGAATTGCCCGACCGCACCTTTGAAGAGGCAGGTCGCTTGGCTGCTTACTACTCCAAGGGACGCGAGCAGGAAAAGGTGGAAATCGACTATATTCAGAAAAAGCATATTAAAAAGCCGGCAGGAGCAGCCCCCGGCTTTGTGGTGTACTATACAAATTATTCCCTGATGATTGATTCGGATATCTCCGGAATTGAAAAGGTAGGAGAATAAAAAGGGGGCTATAAAAAGCCCCTTTTATGATACACATTCTATTTTTTATCTTTTTCTTTCAATGAATTCATAACCACCTTAGTCATTGCAAACAATGCCATGGCATTGGGAATAACCATCAGATAATTGAATGCATCTGTAAGCTCCCAAACAAGATCATTACTCATCAATGTACCAAGGAAAATAAATACTAAAGCGATAATTGTATATCCTATTGTGCATACTTTAGCATTCTTTTTACCAAACAAATACATCACATTAATCTTTCCAAACATATTCCAACTAAGAATTGTTGAAAATGCAAAGAAGAATAAGGCAATTGCAACAAACGCAGCTCCCAAACCACTACCCATAACTGTACCAAACGCCGTCTGTGCCAAATTACTCTTTGTAATCAAAGTACTGGCAGCCGCTGCACCACATTCCGCAAGCGGACCATCCGCTGTATAAAGAGTGGAAATAATAACTAATGCGTTTAATGTCAAAACTACAAAAGTATCAATAAACACACCTGCCATCGCAACAACACCCTGATCATGAGGATGCTTGACATTTGCCTGCGCATGTGCATGTGGAGTCGAACCCATACCCGCTTCATTAGAAAACAGACCTCTTTTTGCTCCCTGGCTGATTGCAGCTTTTAAGGCTGCACCGAATGCACCACCGATAATTGCCTGAGGCTGGAATGCATATCGGAAAATCATGCCAAATGTTTCAGGAATATAAGTGATACGGCAGACTAATACAACCACACCACCTAACAGGAAAAGCGCCGCCATAATCGGAACTACCTTTTCACATACGGAAGCAAGACGCTGTACCCCGCCCAAAAAAATCATTCCGCAGATAACAACCAATACAATACCAATTATCCATGCCGGAATTCCAAATGCAGTTTCAAATACAGAACCAATAGAATTGGACTGTACCATACATCCCATAAATCCCAGTGCCAAAATAATTGCCACCGCAAAAAAACCTGCCAAAAACTTACCAAAACCACCTTTAAATGCCTCTGATATATAGTAAACAGGACCACCTAAAATATTACCGTTTTTATCTACTTTACGGGTTTTAATTGCCAATGTTGCCTCTGCATAAATTGTTGCCATACCCAAAAAAGCAATTACCCACATCCAAAAAATGGCACCGGGTCCACCGGTAAGAATTGCACCGGAAGCACCAATAATATTTCCCGTACCAACCTGAGCCGCAATCGCAGTCGTTAAAGCCTGGAATGAACTCATTCCCTGTTCTTGCTTACCACCCTTCAAGGACAGATTACCAAATACCCTCTTCATTCCTTCTTTGAAGTATCGAATCTGTACAAATCTTGTTCTGACAGTGTACCAAAGGCCTACTGCAATCAGAAGCGCCAAGAGAATATAGCTGGATAAATACTCGTTAATTTTTACTACAATAGGATAAAGAATCTTTTCAATTTCCTGCATAACAAACCTCTTTCTTTTGTTAATATATGCCATATAAATTAACACATTTTTATCGCAAATGCAATATTATTCCAAAAACGAAATCATCATCTGAGCAGACGACATTTCTTTGCCAGTTTCACCAGTAAGTACCCCTTAGGGAGACCTCGAAGTTCTGCTTCGGTCACACCTCTCAGTAAAATTAACATCACAAAATAAACAACCGCTCCAACAATGACTGCAGGAATCAGGGCTATGCGCATGGAATCCGTAAGCAAAAGAAGTCCTTCATACACTACCCATGCCACTGCACCCATAAATACGGATGCCACAAAAGGTATGAAAAAGGTCTTTGTCATCTCCTGCTTATACCCAATTGCCCTACGCACGGAAAGCTGGTTTAACAGACACATAACTGCGGAGTACAAAGTATTGACAAGCGCCATGCTGTACAAATTCAGATTGGTATAAAGTAATAATAACACGCCCACTACAGTCTGTATCACCAATGCAATGCCTGCATTGATAATCGGCGCATTCACCTTTCCAAGCCCCTGCAAAATGGAACTGTTTAAAGTAGATAACGCATAAAAAATGACTGACAAAGAAAGGGTCATCAAAAGCTTTGCCGCCAGACTTACCACTTCATCAGGCCTTGGGAACAACAGATAAATCACCGGCTTAGCCAGTACAAACAATCCCACCGCAGAGGGTATGGATATCAGCATGGTACTCTTTACGGCAATCCCTATTTTTGCTTTGGCCTCCTCTTTCTTTTTCTCCGCTGCAAGCTGAGCTATGGAAGGAAGCATGGCTGCTGCCATAGCTGTTGCAAAGGCGATAGGAATGTTGGATACCGTCAGGGACTGTCCCGAAAAAATACCCCAGTTGGTATATCTTTCCACACTGTCCAGTTGCTTTAAGGTGGGTAGTATTTTTGTGTAAACTGCATTGTTTACCGTACCGCTCAGATTATAAATAGCTGTACTCAAAATAAATGGAGTCACCACGCAGGTTATCATCTTAATAATGGACAGATAAGAGTCTGTCTGTTCATGTCTGTCAAAACGTATGCGACGTCTGATAAGCCTCCTGTTAAGACCGTACATTCCAAGCATAAACAACAGTCCCACAAGCACTCCTGCTCCGGTACCCATGGCACTACCGATGGCACCGTAGGTTGCCCGCTCAACCTGTCCGGGAATATCTGTAGGAATCTCCATACTCCCCATAAAGCCACGGATAAGCAAAAATGCCGCACCGATACTGACAGCCGCATTGGCAATCTGTTCTAAAATCTGGGATACAGAGGTTTGGGACATACTTTTGTGTGCCTGAAAATAACCGCGCAGCACTCCCAGCATACCATAAACAAAAACGGTGGGAGCAAAGGTACGCAGTACCGGTATGGCTGCCTGTTCCACCATAAGTCCTGCACCGAAGTACAAAAACAGGCCGGCCATGGCCCCCACCACTAACACATATCCCAGGGCACAGATAAATATCCTGTGGGCATTGCGGTACTCTTTTAGGGCAAGCTTCTGGGCAATGACCTTGGAAAGGGCAGACGGGATACTGTAAGAGGATATTAGAAGCACAATGTTATAAAAGCTGTATGCTGCCTGATAATAGCCCATACCAAGCTCTCCGATAACACTGTTTAAAGGGCTTCTGTAAAGAAGCCCTATGATTCTGCTGATAATACCTGCTGCCGCAAGAATACCTGCCTGCATTATGAAATTATTCTTGCTCACGTTGTTTTTTTCAAACATATCCTTATCCTATCAGCCAGTCATACATTTCCTGATACTTGCCCGCAGACACCTTCCATGAGAAATCTGCTGCCATAGCGCGGTCGGTAATCTTGTTCCATTCGCGCTTCTTATCATAAAAGATATGCTCCGCATAGCGGATTGTATTCAACATTTCGTGTGCATTGTAATTGGTAAAGCTAAAACCCGTTCCCGTACTCTCGTATTCGTTGTAGGGCTGTACCGTATCCTTAAGTCCGCCAGTTTCCCTGACAATGGGAATGGTGCCGTAGCGCAGTGACATCAGCTGGCTCAAGCCGCAAGGCTCAAACAGGGAAGGCATCAGAAAGGCATCGCAGGATGCGTAAATCTGATGGGACAATGGCTCTGAATAAAAAATATTGGCAGAAACCTTGTCGCTGTACTTCCAGTCAAAATGACGGAACATGTTCTCATAACGTTCTTCGCCCGTTCCCAGTACCACAAGCTGAATATCATCCTGACACAACTCATCCATGATATAAGCCACCAAATCCAGACCCTTCTGATCCGTCAGTCGGGAAATCAGACCTATCATCATCTTCTTGTCATCCTGTGCAAGACCAAGCTCCTTCTGCAGTGCTCGCTTATTCTTTACCTTCTCCTTGCGGAAATTTACCGCATTGTAAGGCTTCACAATATGTTTATCAGTCTCCGGATTGAAATCCTCGTAATCAATACCGTTTACGATACCACGCAAATCTCCTGCTCTTGCGCGCAAAAGACCGTCTAAACCTTCTCCGTAAAAGGCCGTCTTAATTTCCTCGGCATAGGTATCACTTACGGTCGTCACCGCATCCGCAAAGACAATACCTCCCTTTAACAGATTGGCATCCTTATAGGCTTCCAGCTTGTCAGCAGTAAAATAATAATCCGGCAATCCCGTAATACTCTTTACAGTCTCCACATCCCATTTTCCCTGGAATTTCAGGTTGTGAATGGTCATGACTGATTTCATGCTTGTAAAGAATAAATCGCCTCTGAAACGCTCCTTCATGTATACGGGAATCAGACCTGTCTGCCAGTCATGGCAATGAATGACATCCGGCTGGAAACCGATAAGAGGCAGGGCAGACAACACTGCCTTTGAAAAATAGGCATATTTTTCAATTTCAAATCTGGCATCATCACCGTAAGGCTTCATGCCGCTAAAATAACTCTCATTATCAATAAAGTAGTAGTGAACACCGTCTTCAATGGCTTCCAGAATACCTACATATACATTCTGCCAGTTAAAGTCCATATAAAAATGGGTCACATACTGCATCTTATCCTTCATCTCCTGCTTCATGCAGGCATATTTGGGAAGGATGACACGTACATCAAAATACTCCTTGTCAATACACTTGGGCAGGGAACCCACAACATCCGCCAAACCGCCGGTCTTGATAAAAGGTACACCCTCCGATGCTGCAAAAAGAATTTTCTTCATAAGAATACCCTCCACGTAATTTACCTTCAGTACCTTATATTATACACGATATTCTTGCCTGTGGAAAGGGGTATTATTTACTAATCCCGATAAGACAGTCTGATTTTATCCGCAATGAGTGCAATAAACTCCGAGTTGGTGGGTTTTCCCTTTCCGGTGTCTATGGTATAGCCAAACAAAGAATCCAAGGTTTCCATTCTTCCTCTGCTCCATGCCACCTCTATTGCGTGACGGATGGCACGCTCCACACGGCTTGGCGTGGTCTGAAAACGTTTTGCAATGGTAGGATAAAGAATCTTGGTAATAGAGCTTATCATAGTCGAATCCGTCACAGACATCATGATTGCTTCTCTCAAATACTGATATCCCTTAATATGTGCCGGCACTCCTATCTCATGTATCATATTGGTTACGTCCTGTTCCAAATCCCTGACAACCTCAACCTTCTTCTGCTCCTTCTTTTCGACCTCTTTTGGAAGTTCCTCGCCCATACCGGCGGGTACCGTAATCATAATTTGAAATTCCTTGTTGGTACTTAATAAATCTCCCAAAATTTTGTATACCTTGTCGTTATCCTTTGTCGTAGTAATGTTGAGTTGCTCCATGAAACGACCTCCAATATCAAATTTCGTACCCTTCCATTATAAAACGATTTTCCTTCCTCCTTCAACCATATCTCACCGCAAAGTCTGCTCATTCCCAACAGGCTTTTTCCCCATTTTTCAAATTTCGTTTTTATTCTTCAAAAAGATGCAAAGTGCTGATTTTTTTACGTATCCGTAAAACCTCCCCGGCCGGAACACTCAGCTTGTCAAAGCCTAATTGTACCAGCGTCTCGGTCATTGTCCGGTCAGCTGCCAATTCCCCGCAGATGCTCACCGGGATACCTGCTTTGTGCCCGTTCTCCACCGTCATCTGCAACAGCTTAAGGATTGCCCTGTGATAAGGATTTACATAATCTGCAATCTCTCCGTTTTGTCTGTCCATAGCCAAAGTATATTGAGTCAGGTCATTGGTTCCAACACTGAAAAAATCCACAAGCTCTGCCAGTTCATCACTGATAAGTGCCGCAGCGGGAATCTCTATCATAATGCCTACTGGAACCTTATTGCTAAATGGTATCCCCCGGGCTGAAAGTTCTTCCTTTACCTCTTTTTCTATTTCCCGAAGACGTATCATCTCTTCCACGGAAGTAATCATGGGATACATGATATGAAGCTTTCCGAATACACTTGCCCGATACAGCGCACGAAGCTGTTTTTTTACCAATTGCGGTTTCTCAAGACAAAGGCGGATTCCTCGGAGTCCCAGTGCAGGGTTTTCTTCCTTTGGCAGTTCCAAATAATTTACCTGTTTATCAGCCCCTATATCCAGGGTACGGATAACAACATCCTTACCTTCCATAAGTTCTAATATTTGTCTGTAAACTCTAAACTGCTCCTCTTCCTCAGGAGCACTGTCTCTTTCCAAAAACAACTGCTCACTGCGGAACAATCCGATACCCTCTGCTCCGTTATCACGAGCCTCTTTTACCTGTTCAATACTCCCGGCATTGGCATACAGACCTATATGCTTTCCATCCTTCGTCATGGTCTTTTTCTCCCGAAAGGCCTCAAGTGTCTGCCTTCTTTTTGCTGCTATATCCTGTTTCTTTTGCACCTCATTCAGCAGCTCTTTATCCGGCGCAAGAAAAAGCATCCCTTCCATGCAGTCAACCACTACCTCGGTCCCCTCATAAGTATCCGTAAGTTCGTCTCCCACCTGAAACAATGCAGGAATACCCATTCCCTTTAAAAGAATCGCCGCATGGGACAAGGCATTACCTTTCCTCAAAATTACGCCTGTAATCTGCGCCTTAGAAAGCTCCAAAACCCGGCTGGGAAGCATATCCTCCGCTACCAGTATCATCGGCACATCTCCCACTGCTGAGGTCGCATCCGACTTCTTTCCGCAAAGCGCATCAATAAGCCTTCCCGCTACATCCAGAATATCTGCGGACCTTGCCTGTATATAGGCATCCTCCAACGCGGCAAACTCCTTTGCCAACCGTTCTCCCGTAAGTTGTACTGCATATTCCGCCTTAACCTTGTCAGTCACTATCGTTTTTCTGACACCTTGAACAAACCGCTCATCCATAAGAAGAAGTGCCTGCATCTCAAATATGGCTCCGTCTGCTCCTTCCGCCAACACCTGCAGCTGCTCATCCGTTTCCTCACACGCCTGTTCAAATCGCGCAAGCTCTTTTTCCTTATCATCTGTCAACTCACGGGAAACCCTATTTTCTTCCCGTAAAAAATGAAGTTTTCCCTTGCAGATATCTTCTCCGATACCGGCTCCCCGCAAAACCATCATATTGCCTCCCATTCTGCTATTCATAACATAGGCTGTCACGCTTCCAAATCGCCGCCTGTCCGGCGATTACCTTTCATTTACCACATTATAGCACATCCACAAAATGCATGCTACTTTTGCTTGTCCAAAATGTAAGTTTACGCTATACTTATATTGTTGGGCCGGCGTGTAGCAGGCATCCGACAGAAAGGATTACTACATATGATTAAACAGGAAATCAGTGAACTGAAAAAGCTATTTACACAAAGGAACTGCTCCATCACACGCATCTGTGGCTGTTATGTGGATGGAGAGAAAAATAAAAAGGCGCAGTTAAAGCAGGCATTCCTCGCTCTTCCCGAGGAAGAAATGTTTAAATATTTTGAAATTTTGAGAAAAACGCTCTCCGGCACCCTTGGCAAAAATCTGCTGACACTGGACTTCCCCCTAAATACAGAAAACGAAGGCGGCACGCAGGAATTTTTGCTGAGACTGCGTGACAGTAAATTAAAGGACGATACCCTGCTGGAAGAATACTATGACAAGATTATAGAAGCCTATGAGTATGTGGGCAACTATCTGATTCTGGTTATTCATGATGTATATGATGTACCCGGCAAGACTACAGACGGTATTTCCATGGAGGATGCATCCGACGAGATTTATGAATACATCCTTACCTGCATCTGCCCTGTCAATCTTTCCAAGCCCGGTTTAAGCTACAATGCTCTGGAAAACACCTTCCAGAACCGTATCCGCGACTGGGTGGTGGACATGCCGGAAACAGGCTTCCTCTTCCCTGCATTCCACGACAGAAGCGCCGATATCCACAGCACCCTTTATTACTCCAAAGATTCCGAGGAACTGCGGGAAGGCTTTGTTGAACAGCTTCTGGGTTGTCCCCTTCCGCTTTCTGCAGGCGGACAGAAGGAAACCTTCCAGACATTAATCGAAGAAACTCTTGGGGAAACCTGTGATATTGAGATTGTGAAAAACATCCATGAGAAAATCAATGAGATGGTAGAGGAACGCAAGGAAGACCCTGCCCCGTTGATTTTGGATAAAAATGAAGTAAAAACCATCTTTGCAAGCAGCGGTGTATCCAATGAAAAGCTTGCTGATTTTGACAGATATTATGATGCTACTGCCGGTGAAGATACATCTATGTTTGTGAGTAATGTGGTAAACACCAAAAGCTTTGAAGTAAAGACTCCCGACGTTGTGGTCAAAGTAAAGCCAGAACGCATGGATTTATTAGAAACCCGAAACATTAACGGCAGAGAATGTCTGGTAATTGCCTTGGACGGCGGTGTTATGGTGAATGGTATTAATGTCCGCACCACCGCTTCCGACGAAGCAGACGAGGAGGAATAAATGACAACCAGAGAATGTTACGCTTTAATGGATGCCGACTACAATGATACGCTCTCCCGTCTGGTCAGCGATTCCCTTATCAGAAGATTGCTAATTAAGTTCGCAGAGTCCAAGGACCTGGAACTTCTTACAAATGCTATTAACCAAAAAGACTATGAGACTGCTTTCCGCATATCTCATAGTCTGAAAGGTGTCAGCTTAAATCTGGGATTTATAAAGCTGAATGATTCTTCTTGCGCTCTTTGCGAAGAGCTTCGTGATGGTTCTCCATCCGATAACACAAACGTGCTTCTGGAAACCATGACCTGCGATTATCAGCAGGTACTTTCTGCCATCAGGCAATTGGATGCCTGATTATCTGAGCCATTTTACCAAAGTGTGCTTCAACTTATTCATATCAATGGGCTTTGCCATGTGCTCATTCATTCCGTAGCTCTTGGCAGCCTGTACATCCTCTGCAAAAGCATTGGCCGTCATAGCCACAATGGGAACAGTCGCAGCATCTGCCCTGTTTAATGCGCGAATTGCAGAGGTAGCTTCATAGCCGTTCATTTCCGGCATCTGTACATCCATGAAAATTATATCATAATAACCCACTTCCGAATCTGCAAACATATCCAGTGCTACTTTACCGTCTTCAGCTTCTTCTACCATCAGCCCTGTCATTCCTAAAATTTCTACAGCGATCTCACGATTCAACTCATTGTCCTCAACGAGCAACACACGTTTTCCGGCATAATGCATTTTATTAAAATCAAGCAAAGGATTTTCTACTTCTTTATGTTTACTCTGATACTCGTTCACCAAATCCACAAATACCGTTTTCAACCTGGACTTAAACAGTGGCTTAGAAATAAAGGTAAATACTCCTACCTCATTTGCCTCGGTCTCAATCTCTGACCAATCATATGCAGAGAAGATAATAATAGGTACTTCAGGACCTACCTTTGCACGAATCGCCTTTGCCGTGGCAACGCCGTCCATATCCGGCATCTGCCAGTCCAAAATAACCGCAAAGAAATCTCTTTTGTTCTCATGCGCCTCTACCACACTGTCAACTGCTTCACTTCCGGAAAGCACATAGCTTCCGTCCATGCCAAGCTCATGAAGCATGTTACAGATGTTTTCACAGGTTTCCTCTTCATCATCAGCCACCAAAATCGGTAAACCGATTAACTCTTCAATCACATTCTCCTGAGTATCCTGTAGTTTTAAGAATATGGTAACCGTAAATCTGCTTCCTTTACCCAGTTCACTTTCTACCCTGATATCACCATTCATCATTCTTACAATATTCTGTGTGATGGGCATACCCAATCCAGTACCTTGAATTTTGTTGATCTGCTCATCATCCGCGCGCTCAAAGGGACTGAATATTCTCTTCCAAAATTCCTCCGGCATACCGATACCATTATCTTCAAACACAAATTCGTAACAGCCGACTTTGCTCTGACCACTGGGTTTCTCACTTATATTAAGCGTGATACGCCCTCCCTCAGGTGTATATTTTACGGCATTACTCATAATATTGATAAACACCTGTTGGATACGCAAGGTATCTCCGATTACCTCTTCATGTGTAATATCCTTGATATTTAAATTAAACTCATGCCTGCGTTCATGTATTGACGGACGTACCATATCAAGCAGATTATCTATCAATTCCAAAAGCTTAAACTTCTCCTCGGAAAGCTTAAGTTTACCGGATTCAATTTTGCTCATATCAAGCACATCATTTATCAATGCCAGCAAATGTCTGCTGGATACTGTTATCTTGCTGAGGCAATCTAATACTCTTTCCTTATCATCCAGATGAGTTCCTGCAATAGCTGTCATACCGATAATAGCATTCATGGGAGTACGGATATCGTGGGACATACGTGACAAGAATTCACTCTTGGCATTGTTGGCAGCTTCTGCCGCATGATAAGCATTAATCAGTGCTTTTCTTCTGCGCTTTTCTTCTTCCTTTAATGCAGTAACATCTTCCACTGCTAAAAGTACCTTAGTTGCCACACCGTCCTTTGAGGAGAGCTGAATTGCTGTAATCTTTTCCCATGTAGTCTCGCCGTAATCTCTGATATATTCAAACTGTATAAAAGGTACTTCATCACTTAAATGCTTACGAAACTCCGTGGGAGACATACCGGTACAGACACGCTCTCCCTCCTCCTTATCTGTATAAAATCCTCTAAGAATCTTTAACAGTTCTGAATACTTACCTCTACTCTCCACGCCGATGTAAGGTACAATACCATCCTCAATATATTCATAGGTATCCTGCTGTAAATCCACAACTGCAAATCTTGAAAACAACTGCTTTAAGGACTGTACCACCTCTACAATATCATCATTCTTGCGTATCAACCGTTTGCGCTGACGAATGCCTGATACCAAAAGTACCAATATATATACTGCAAACAATGAAATAATCACTATCTCTAACCGCAGTGCATCATTATTTGCATTTTGGGACATCTCATAGGAAACCGTTGAAGGAAATGTATTTAAATAAACCCAGCCCTCCTGTTCCATAGGCATAATAATGCCATTGCCTTCTCCCTTATTTCCGGAATATCTGTAGCTATAAGTTTCTCTTTTGGCAAAAGCATCCCTAATCGCTTTTCGAGCTTCCTCATTAAGCTTATTGTGCTCCTCCAAGTTTTCAAGCACGGAATCAGAACGCTCCTCATCCGTATAGCTTACCAATATCGTAGAATCACTAAGACACAAATAAGTTCGGGCATTCACGCCAAAATACTTATTCTGAATAATCTGCTGCAAATGTTCCTCTGAAAGGATTCCCCTGAGTACACCAATCACTTTGCCATCAAAATACAAGGGTGCATAGAAGGAAAAACCGGTACCCTGAATTACATCCATTCCCATAGATACATCAATACCCGAATTTCCCTTCATACCTTCCAAATAACACTCACTCTTCGACAAATCTGTCCTATTACCGCTTGCAGAAATACTGCTACCCTGCCTGTCTATATACTCGATGCCATCAAAGGGAGTATTCACTCGCAGCTCTTCAAATTGAGTGTAATCCACCTCCGGTGCGTCCATACTCTGCTCATAAAGATATGCTGCCATAACAATACTTTTTTTGGCATTGCGAATCACTTCATCTATACTGGCAACCGCCTGTCTGGTCGTTCCCTCCAGATAACTGTCGTTCTGTGCCATAATTCTTTGGTCATTTCTGCGCATGAAAAACAAAATGCTCAATGCTACTCCAAACATTAACAGCACCAACAAAAAACCATTTCTAAATAACGACCTATCCTTTGTCTTATTCATAATAATCCTCTTATCTTTTGTGCCGGATGTCTTTTCCGACGCACCGTATTATTCAATATAATATACCGCACAGGACTGTTTCGTCAAGGAATTACGGCGTTTTTACCTGTACGAAGGTTCTGATTTCACAATATTCGCTCAAACGTAACACATTCTGTATATACAGATTACCGAATTTGCTTTCTGCCATAAGTTTATCGATTTTGACAATCAGTTGCATTCTCTCACTGTTAAAGATAAATTCCATTCTGTGTAGTAACTCTCTTCCCATTATTTGGTTAAACCATTTAGAAGGCTCTATCGCATCTGCTACGCATAAAATAAACAATAGCGGCTCCTTTTTATATGATATTTTCCGGAATTTTTCAGGCAATAGTTCCTGCAATCCGAAATCTACATAAGCTTCCTTTTCATTGTAATTTGTCATATGCATATCATGTACTGCCACACAATTCGCCACATGTGTAAGAATTCTCAACTTTTCGCAACTAAAGACTTCTCCCTTTTCATCTAAAAAACGATAAAAGGACGTACTACCGCCCTCTCTTTTTACTGATCTCTTATAATTTTCAAGATAATTCTGCACTACCCCGGAATAAAACAAATCCGCACCAACAATGCCATGATTAACACTTCTATACCGCTCGATATGGTAGCGAAAAAAGCTGTCTTTAATGACATTTTTATATCTGCAGTGTCTTACCACTGCTCCATTTGTATATCTTATCGGTCTTTCACATTCTAAATTACAGGAAATCTTACACCTATTGCCATTTGTCCGATGCCTTCTGACATTCGGCACACAATAAGGAATCGTAACCCCATGCTCACGATACCAACGTATACGTGAAATTTTTGCTGTTTCATCCGTCCTTTTCATATAAACTGAATTCCAGCAATCCGGAACATTCAAAACATGCTCCTTTTCCTTCTCATAGCGGCATCCCATGTCATGTGCCTTCATGGCACACGACCAAAGATAAGAAAAACCAATATGTTCGCCTTTCATATTCTCAATTGCCAGTGGCTCCTCCAACTGGCTTTGCAAAATATTGCCAATCAAACAAACATTTGCGGAATGTAAGTCACTGTTGCACGGCATACAATATACTCCTCCCCTACCACAAATTTACAGGTATCCTTTTCGCTACCATCAATCCCCCACACAACACCATCGCACTCCCCCCTAACATAACTCCCACTTCATATCCCAAGAGTTTCAAAACAACTGTCAGGCAACATAACAATATGCTGTATACCCTTGCGTGTAACCTGTTTTTCTGTATACACTCTTCGCTAATAGGGTGTTTTTCATCCACACACGGTGCTAATTTCCAAATTATTAATTCACATACAGGGATTAAAATTAACAATAACCACCAGCTAATACTAACCATACCGGAAAGTAATAGAACAATCTCAAAAATACCACAGGAAACAAAATAGCAGGAGTACCACGTTTTCATATGGATACCGCCACAACAAGAGCGCAAAGGGGAAAATACCATTAGGAAAAAGAGCCCCTCACATAATTTTCCACTCGCCATTGCCAGCCCTACCATAGTAGCCAAATTGACAAGCAACAGTAGAATACTCTCAATGGCATAGCGATAGAACTCCCTATTTTCCGACTCTACGACCTCTCTTGCAACTAACATATCCGAAAGTGCTCCTGCTATCCTCTCCATACTTTTTAGTCCTCTTTTGTTTTCTTGTCTTTCAGGCTCTTACTGTCCACCGCTTTTCTCGCACATGCCTTGGGCTGATACAGGATAAATGGACATGCTTTCTCAATCATGCTATCACCGATTTTGTCCATTCCTTTTTTGAGTACATTTTCTACAACCTTATTCATTCTATACCTCCTTTTTGATTTATCCATTAAGATGAACTCATCTCAAATCGAAGTTTAACATAAAGTGTTATCCATGTGTGAAAGTTGTAATATTTTGCAGTTTTTTTGTAATAATTGGTAGGGGAACGTAAATAATTAGGTCCTTTCGGCATTATCCCGGGTCCATAACAGCATTCTGTGACTCGCATATCCTTGCAGAGATTTTTCATATTTTTAGAAAATCGCTATTCCCGAAGCGAAGCCAAAGGTAATACATTCAAAAAATGCTCCTAAAAATATCGGAGCATTTAATTAGCAACTTTATTTTCTTTCATCCAGATACAGCTGTATCCTACTATCCAAAGTCTTTGCTACCTCCTCTGCCGACTTCTTGCCGTAATAATACGGCAACACCTCATCCCATACAATATCGTAGATATCATTGCTCCAATTGTAATAAACCGGCCTTTCCAGCATCTCCCAGAAGATGTTTTCTTCTTCCTCTGTCATCAATCGGGGCTCTATCCTTAGGCCGCCCGTTTCCATAACCTGTTCCTGCAAGATCGTTTCCTTGGCTTCTGCCCACAATTCCTTCAGCAAATCCTGATTTACCGTAAAGCCTACTGATTCTTCTACTATTCTCCGCTGTTGTTCTTCGGATAACAAATACTGTAAAAAGTCCAAAGCACCTTCCTTATGTAAAGATGAAGCATTGATATAAAAGTTGTCAATTATCAGCTTATACTGACCTCCTTCAGGACCGGGATACCCTATGTAACTGGGCTCCCCTCCAAATAATTCACTCCAATACCAAAAGCTTCTGAAACTACCGACACTACCGGTAGAATAAGCAATCTCACCGGATGCTATCTTTTCTGTACCCGAATCCATAGGATTGGGGTCTGCATGATTCTTGGAAAATTCCAATAACTCTATGAATTCCGGTTGTTCAAAGGAGCTGATACCCTTTTCCTCATCCACAAACAATTGAATGCCGTCCATTCCGACTCCTAACAAGTTCAGTACATATATCCCCGCTTCTTCCTTTGTCCAGCCATAGGATGCACCACAAAAAACAGATGCCCCACTCTCTTCCATTGCCTGCATACAATGCTCTTTTGTCCACTTTTCTCTATCAGTAGCTATCCTTTTGGATGTAACCATAGTATTCAAATCAAAGGACACCGGTACTCCATACAACCTATCTCCAAAGCGGTTATAATCTACCACACTCTTGCAGAGATTTCCCTGACTCGCAAGAAAATCTGTCACGTCCATAAACACCCCTGACTTCACATAAGAAGTCTTATTCGCTCCCTGTAATGCAGCTTCTGCCAATATGTCAGGTCCCTTTCCACTGCTAATCTCCAATTGAATACGATTGAGCTGTTCATCCATGGATAACGAATCGTCAAACTCCGTCAGCACCACCTCATATCGTTCACTTTGCTTATTATATTCTACAATCATCTCCTTTAGTGTAATCCCGGCTACACTCATACATAACTGTATCTCTTCTTTTCCATTCTCGTTAAGTACCGGTTCTGGTATTTTTTCGTTGTTGTTACTACATGAACAAAAAAAAGAATAACGCTAATATTGTTAAATATTTTATCTTTTTCATATAATCTTCTCTCCTTGTTAGTTTATCCATTAAGATGAACTCATCTCAAATTGAAGTCTAGCATAAAGCTTTATCCACGTGTGAAAGATGTAATAATTTGCAGTTTTTTGTAATAATTAGCAAGAAATAATCCGTGAGTATTGAAACCTTAGGTCCTTTCATCCAGATACAGCTGTACCCGGTTATTCAATATGCGTGCAGCTTCCTCGGCAGTTTTTTCACCCTCAAAATAAGGCTGCAATTCCTCATAAATCATGCCCTCTATCTGCGATACGTACCAATTACCCGGGCAGGCATTCTCCACCATAAAGCGGAAATTGCTTTCCTGACTTTCTTCAAATATCTCGGGATATTGAATCCCGTTATACGCCTTCTTTAATCCACTGGGCGTTTCATGTTCCCTGTACTCTCCGATGATATCCTCTATAGCATCCGGTCGTACCGGAAATACGGGGGTATACCTCTTTTGAATTTCCTCCGACACTAAATAATTCACAAACTCGCTATATCCCTCACGATTCTTGGAAGCCGTGTTTAAATACAGCATTCTTGGTGTCACATAAATACCGTTTCCCTCTGTTTTAGGCAGTCCGATATAGGATGCCTGTCCCGGAAAGCAGCATCTCTCCCAATTCCTCATCACTGTATTTGCCCTTATCCTCGTACTTATTGGCAAATTCCAAAAACTCCAGAAAAGGCTCCTCCGTCAGATGACTTTTTCCACCTTCCCAGTCGATAAATGTCTTATTATCATTGTCATACAACCCATATTCCAAAACTATAGCCACTCCATCCATTTGTGGTTGTAATATTTCTACATCAGACTCCCTTACCGCTTCCATAAACTCATCAAGTGTCCATGATGTGCGGTCACCTGTAAGTTCCTTGGAATATGCCACGGAAATAAGACTTGTCTGATAGGGGACACCATAATAGCTTCCCCCGATTTTGCCGCACTCCAAAACAGGCTGCCAAAGCTCCTCCGGGCTCTCAAGAAATCCGTCTATGTTCTGTATGTATCCCTGATTTGCATACTCCACTGCATTTATCAGCTCTCCGGAAATAATATCCGGACCTCTCCCCGCAGATATCTCCAACTGCATCTTGTCTTTAAACTCTTTAATCTTTTCCGGTGTTTCCGGATACTGCAAAACAACAGTATACTTGTCATTACTGCGATTAAAAGCCGCCACCTGTTTCTTAAGAGTCTCTGTTTCAAAAATTGTTGCAAATATAAGCTCCTGCTTCTGCTGGGAAACATTTTCCGTTTCCTTAAGGGTCAGCAGGGCATAGGCTCCGTCATAATATGTTAACAAAAGCACACTACCATCCTTTTGTATCTCCAGCCCACAGTTTTGGTCCAAAACATAGCCTCGCTTGTAGAAGTCGCACAGTTGAATTAATTGTCCGTCTACTTCCATTCTCCACAAAGCCTTTCCATCGACAAGATACAAAATGCCTTCCTCAGAAAAATTTGCAATATATTCCAAAGTACTTTTACTTTCTGTTGCAGATAGTACAGCTTCGTTATCCTTGATTCTCCAAATACCATAACCTTCGCTGTCTAAACCACAGCCATACACTTCACCATTCAACGGATTTACCACGATGTCCAGAAGCTGTCCATTAAAGGAATACTCCCTGCTTACTTCCAAATCCTTATTTAACAGAGAAATACTTCTATCCAAAATGGAATAGGCATATATTTCCTCATCTGAAACTACTTTCAGCATCTTTTCAGACATCGTTTCCGGATAATAACCGATTACTTTTCCTTCTCCATCCACACTCCACTTACCCAGATAGTATTGTCGGTTCTCCGCACAAAATCCTGTACAATATACATTTTCTCCAACTATATCACGAATATTGAGCACCATATATGCTTCATACTCTATGTCTTTATCCCAATAAGCAGATCGTATTTCATAATTCACCCATTGCTCATAAGGAGCTTCTAGTATCTGAATGTAATAGCCCTGAGTCAGATTCATTCCATCGACTTTTTCCCATAGCTGTGCCAGACGATATACTATCCCATTCTCCAAATGCACCGCGAGCTCGCGTATCCATCCGCCTTCCTTAAGTTCCCCTTTCAGCGACTTATCAGGGTCAGGAATGGCATTTTCTGTGATTCCATACACAACCGTTCCTGCTGTACTCTCTTCCTGTATGTTCTGCATTTCACCGCCACATCCCGCAAGAAACAGTACGGATAAAATTGTGCACAGCCATTGTATCAATTGTTTCTTTTGTCCTTTCATAGTAATGCCATTCCCTTCTTGATTTTCCCCAATCTATTGTATTTTTATTCTTCCCAACCTTCTCCGCAACTTGCATGCCAAAACTTTATGTATTCCCCAGTATAATAATAGGATCCACAACCGCATTTATACAAATCCTTATAATGATACTTAACGATTTGGCACGAACCGTATATATACTCAACCCTTCCTGATTTATAAGTTACCTTCACTTCCCAAATAACTCATTACCCCTCCCTCCTTTTATCCATCGTTATTTCATAACATATAAATCCCTTTTTCCATGCTCCGTCTCACATAGCTCATTGTATCACTCCATATCCGCTTTTGTTGCAAGTTGTAATTTTTGACGTTTTTTTGTAATATTTTGCAGAGAAAAATAAGCCGAGGCATCACCCCGGCTCATTTTGACCATTCTCCAAAGTATATAAAATAATATCCACGTAAAAGACTTGATTTTTAGCTTTCCAGCTGATTCCTCCTTTATATTTATCCACAATACCACGAATATTCTGTGTACCGATGCCATGCATCACAGTATTTTGTTTCGTTGTAGCCAACGCAAAAGCCTCTATCTGACTGCTGGTTCTTCCGTCTAAATGTCCGTCATAAGAATTCTCAACAGAAATCACCAAGTTCTTCATCCCGTAGGAAACCAACAGTGTAATAAAGCGCCCCTCCTCCGGTATCTTTTCGCAGGCTTCAACGGCATTATCCAAAAGGTTTCCCAGTAATATTACCATATCAAGCTCATTACTTTTCATCTCTCGTGGAGCAAGCATTTTCACTGTCATGACAATCCCTTTTGAGGCAGCATAACTTTTCTTTGCATCTATAATGGAATCAATTACCATATTCCCGGAATCAACATCATTCAGACTCTTTTGATAATTAATACCGATACCGTTAATGTAATGGTTTATCTCTCTTAAGCTTTCCTGCGATGCGCTTCTTACTTCCCCTCTTCTGCACAATTCCTGCAACACATGGAAGTGATTATTCACATCATGACGGAAAGCATTTAATTCCGTCCTTGATTGCTGAATACTCTCATACCACTCCCCATATATCTGCACTTGCTTTTGATAGACTTTGGCTTCTGTCGCTATCCTGCTTTTTTCTGCCGAAACAGTATAAAAATAATAGCTCAAAAAATTGAGGCCTATCAGGATACACAATATAATTATCTTACCCACTGAAAAACTATCATGAATAATCATATCCAATGTCAAAATAGTCATTGCCACAAAACAACTGACAGACACGCAAAAGATACCCAGCCAATTCTGTAAATTTGCCTGCAAATTAAGCCTTCGTCTACCTACAAGGAAAAACAGGCGGTAGCATATAAACACCAGCATCTGATTCAGTATTAATATCTGGCCGGAAAGCATGGGATCAGACAAAAGCGAATCCATATCACGTACCTTCAACACCATTAATACACTAACCAGAATGGCTTCAATCACATCAACAATTACTACGTAGGTTATGGTGACAAATATCCTTTTCTTCCATGAGCCCCTACACATTATGATTGCAATCATACAAAGAAGCAGGAGAAAAGAAAGGGCATTTACGGCAACATTATTAAAAATCCACGCTAGTCCCCTAGAAACCAACTCCAGTCCCAACCACCCACATACCATCCAATATATAGGTCGTCGAAAGCCCAGCAGTTCCTTCAGGTATACGGTAAATACCAGCATTTGCAGTACACCTACTACACAATTCATCAATATTTCCATGTTCGTCTTCCTCTGGTACTTTTCTATTATTTTTTATACAGTTCGAACAATTTTTCCTGAACCGACTCTCTGTAGCTGCGACTGATATTTAACAATCCGTCATAACCATCTATTTTCGCTGTTTCGCTATTAATTTCCCGCACATAAGTGGAATTGATTATCACTGATTGGCTAATCCGCCAAAAATTATTGCTCAACCGCTTTAGTTTCTCTTCCACCTGGTCCATCTTTCCGTAAAAAGCGACCTCTCCTTCTGTGGTAATCACACGGACTTTTCTCAAGTCACTCTCAATATAGAATATCTTCTTTAGCTCAACCCGCTTCATACCATGTCCTACATTAATCTCCCAGTAGGATGTGCTGTCACATCGCTTCGCCGCATGCTCAAACACCTTCTCCACCTCATCCTTTCGAAAGGGTTTCCGCAGAAATCCTATGGGCTGCACCTCAAACACCTCATACACGTATTGATGATGCCCTGTCATAAAAATCAATAAAAGCTCAGGATGCCGCTTTCTTAATTCTTTGGCCACCTCTATCCCGTTTGCATTGCCTAATTCAATATCCAAGAATACAATGTCAAAAAGGATTTCATCACTCTGGCACAAAAGAATATCCGCATCAACATAGGTATAAAGCTCTCCCTTGTCGCTCAAATAGCCTTTTATTTCATCCACAATCCGTCTTTCATCATCACATATTGCAATCTTCATCTTTTGTTCTCCGTAATGCCCTATATGTTATCCCTATAATACCACACGATAAAACGTATTTCCAGCAAATTACGGCAACATTTGGCCTGATGTCAAAAATGACCCGATTTATGATAAAATCGGAATACTCTCTCCCACACAAAGCTTTCCCCAGCCCACTCTGCTGTCCGGGTATACCGCTATTCCCGGAAGGGGTCTTGCCCCACGTCTTAGATAAGCCTTAACCTTCTCCCCATACAGAAATAAATCATTCCCTTTGACAATGCCCCACTCCATCAAAAGTACGGCACTTCCGCTTACAACAGGAGTGGCAAAGGAGGTTCCGGTGACAGTGGTATACCCTTCGTAAATATCCGGTGCCAGAATGTTTACCCCGGGGGCTACGATATCCGGTTTTGCAAGGCCTGCCGCCACAATACCGATGGTTCTTTCGTCATCCGCGTACCCCCTGCCGGAAAAGTCGGCATAGGCATCATAGGTACTGTCATAGGCCCCCACGGTAATCACCTTCGCGGCAGTTGAGGGAATGGTCAACGTTACCTGAGGTGTGGGGCGAAAGAAACCAGTTGTACTGTTTCGCACGGCACTGCCGGACAGATAGAGATAATACTGCCCTGTCACTACCGTCACCGGTTCCACCACGATGGTCCAGATTCCGCTGTTTATGTAGGGGCGCCCAACCGCTATCATATCCAGATAGATTTCCTGCGCCGCGGCATAGGGAGATGGTTCTCCCAGATACACTAAAATCCTTGTCTGTTCTAAGTCAAGTGTATATTTTCCCCCTTCAATTGCAGTGGACAACTGCGCCTCCTGCCCTGACGGGGAACGCAATGTCAAACGGTACACATCACTGTAATTTTTCCAAAACTGGACACTTAAGGTCTGCTCATACTCTGCCACTGCCAGTTCTACACTTCGCTCATTAGCCACATTTCCCACAAAATGCCCCGCCGAATTTCCTTCATTTCCTGCACCCACGCATATAACCGTTCTGCCGATTTCCGCCGCATTATCCAAAAAACGTTCCAAGAGAGAGCTTCCGTCGTGTGAGCCGTAATTGTTTCCAAAGCTTAGGTTGATTACAAGAGGCATTTGCAGTTCCGTAGCTTTACGCAAAGCATAAGTCACTCCACGCATAATCTCCGTTGTCCGAGGAAATCCATCCGTGTCCGTAATTCCCAGTTTTACAATCAAAAGCTCCGCTCCCGTTGCCACACCGCCGTATGCCACGCTTGTACTTGCCGCAGCAATTCCTGCCACCGCTGTGCCGTGACCGCTCACATCCATGCTTGGCACAAGCTCATATCGCTGCCTGTCATCCTCCGCTACAAGAGCCCGGTTAATCTGCTCTGCCGTAAATTCCACGCCGATGCGGAAGCCCTCCGGTGCTCTCTGACCATCTGTGGCACGCAGGGTTTGGTCCCACAGATAACGGATACGGGTATCACCGTTTGTATCCCTAAAATCCGTCCGCCTGTAATCAATGCCGGAATCCAAAATTGCAAGCAGTACTCCCTGTCCATTTAAAAAGGGCTCACGGGAGGTTACCTGTACGATACAGGAATCTTCCGTGGGCCCGATTTGCGAATAAAAATAACGCTTTGGTTTTTCCACATATTCAATTTCCGGAAGCTCGGACACAAGCTCCACAAGCTGCTGCGGCACCGTCAGTATGGCATAGCCTGCAATCAAATACTCAACCTCAACTCCTAAGCTTTCCAACGCATCTAAACTTCCGTTGTATTTCACAATCAACTCCCAGGTGCGGTTCTGACTGTTAAAGCCTATATTTAAGGTATCCGTCTGCTCTCTTTCCTCCTGCGGTGTCTCAAGCGCAAGATTTAGTAAAACCTCTAATTTGGGATTCATTTACGCCACCATGCAAACATCTTATAGTGAATATATGCACGTAACACACATGAAATGCCCTATCATCTATTCCTTCCAAAACCCTTCAAATACCTTCACAGCATATGCCGTGTCCTTCGCCCCTGCAGTTTCCACCGCAGAATGCATGGCAAGCTGGGGCAGGCCGATATCTACACCGGATACCGACACATGGGAGGTAGCAATATTTCCTAAAGTGGAGCCTCCTGCCACATCAGAACGGTTTGCATAGGTCTGGAAGGGTACGCCTGCCTGTCTGCAAAGCTGCTTCATTCTTGCTGCAGACACTGCATCAGTCATGTAGCGTTGTCCGCCGTGATACTTAATGACAATACCTCCGTTTAAGTGAGGACGGTTGGTAGGGTCCGCTTTCTCCGGGTGATTGGGATGTACCGCATGGGCATTGTCCGCAGAAATAAGAAAGCTGTCTGCCAGCCATTGTAAATAGGTCGTTTTGCTTACCTTAAGTCCCTCTGCAATACGCCACAAAACATCCTCCAAAAAGGTGGAGTCCGCTCCCTGGGCGGTAGCACTTCCCACCTCTTCATTGTCAAAAACGGCACAAATATTGATATATTCCTTGGGTACAGCTTCCGAAAATGCCTTTACAGCCGCATACACGCATTGCAAGTCATCCAATCTGGGAGACAATACAAATTCCCCCTTTTCTCCGATGAGCCTGCCCTTTTCTCTCACATATAAAAACAAATCCTGCCCCAAGATACCTGATGGCTTTACATCTGCCTCCTTGGCAAGCCCCTTTAACAAAGCACCTTTTCCCTTGCTTTCCTTCGCATCCGCAAACAGGGGCAGCATATCAATTTGAGGATTGTATTCTACACCCTTGTTCATATCACGATTCATATGAATTGCCAGGTTGGGAATGACCAAAAGGTCCTTGTCGATATTGACCAGCTTAGTCGAAATAGCTTTCTCTTCTTCAGCATATACAGCCAACCGGCCTGCTACAGAGAGCGCTCTGTCCAGCCAGGTTGACAGAATCATCCCGCCGTATTTTTCTGTGTTTAGCTTTACATAGTGCTCCTCCACAACCATCTCCGGTGCTTCCTTCACCTTAAAGGTAGGAGAATCACTGTGGGTTGCCACAATATGATACCCCTTTATCTCTTCCGTATCAGGCATCCAAAATGCTATCAGGGAGGAATCGTTGCGCACCACATAGTATCCCTTCCCCGCCTCAAGCTGCCAGTCCTCTTTCTCCTCTAACGCAAGAAAGCCCTGCTTAACAAGGCTTTTTTGTACATTGTCAATCGCGTGATAACAGCTGGGACTCTTCTCTATAAATTCCAGCATTTCTTTGGTATACTTCATATATTCTTTCAAAATTTTATGCCTCCCGCTAACAACACACTTTTAAAAACTGCCCCTTACCGGTCACTGTAATCTCACCTGTATTGGCCGGCAAAAACACACAGTCTCCCTTTTTCACTGCAAGTTCTCCTATCTGCAGCTCTCCGTCCAAAATCAAAAACACCTGAAAGGAGGTATCTTCCACTATACAGTGATAGCTATGACTTACCAATATTCTGTCCACCTGAAAATACTCACAACGGCATAATATCTCAGAAGCAGAGCCCTTCTGATAGCGCATCACACGCATCTGCGGTCTCACCACAGGCTGTTCCTTCCGATTCAGTACATCACAGGCTTTATCTATATGAAGTGGTCTTCTCTCTCCATTTTTATCCACTCTACCATAGTCGTACAATCTGTAGGTAACATTGGAGCACTGCTGAATTTCCGCAAGCAGTACCCCCTGCCCGATAGCATGCACTGTTCCGGGATGTAGCATAAACACATCATCCTTCTTTACGGGAATGCGATGCAGATGCTTGGAAATCGTGCCCTCCTCCAGACTTTTACGAAGCATCTCCTCCGTAATATCATGAGAAAAACCATACACCAGCGTTGCTCCGGGCTCAGCATCCAGCACATACCACATCTCAGTCTTTCCGGGTTGTCCTTCTACGCTCATGGCATAAGCATCATTCGGATGTACCTGTATGGACAAATCCTTTGCCGCATCAATAAACTTGATAAGCACCGGCAAGCCCTCTTCCCCCCTTGGATGACTCCCCAGCATGTGCGGATTTTCTTTGAGCACCTCAGACAGCAGACGTCCGGCAAAGCAACCTGATGCCACCATATTCACCCCGTCCGGATGTGTGGAGCATTCCCATGTCTCCGCCAGAGGATAAAGCTCAATCTGCTTCCCAAACTCCTTCCGCAGACGTTCTCCACCCCATAGGTAATCCTTACCTACAGGTGCAAGCAAAAAGGGGCTATTCAGTTGTGCTTGACTCAAACTTCTGCTTGTCATTGACATCTATATCTTTTCCTAACTGCACCTCAATTATTTTAAGCTCCGTATCTGCTATCACGGTATGTTTACAGCCTGCTGCCATGGTAATCACATCACCGGGATATACCACCTGCTCCATTCCATCCACAATGGTTCTACCCTTACCGCTCATTATGGTCCAAACCTCATCCCTGTGCTCATGACTGTGATAATGAAGCTTGTGTCCGGGTAACAACACAATCTTAATGGTCATGCTGTCCTCCTGCACATCCAGTACCGTAAAGCTTCCCCATGACTTCTCCGCATACATGACCTGTCCGGTCATCTCATCCACAAAGGGCTTGATATAACTGCTCTGCTCTTTATCGGAAATCAAAATACCGTCACCGCTGGCAGCAATCACCATATCCTTACAGCCCATGCACAAAATCGGAATGTTCAGTTCATTGACCACATGAGTATTCTCACAGGTCTCATTCATCATCACTCTTCCCAAGGTGTTTTCATCCATGGCTTCCGTGAAGGTATTCCAGGTTCCCAGATCCTTCCACTCACCATGGTACCTGAGTACCTGAATCTCTTTTTCGTGCTCTACCACTGCGTAATCAAAGCTGATTTTCTTAAGTGTGGAATATTTTTCATATAAATCATAGTAATCTGTAAACTCTATCAGTTCATGGGCTCTGTCAAGCAGGTAGCCCAACTTAAAAGCAAAAACGCCTCCGTTCCATAGAGCACCCTGAGAAATGTACTGCTTTGCAGTTTCCACATCAGGCTTTTCCTTAAAGGTAGACACATAACTTACCTGCTGCCCTGTCTTAGGAATAATATAGCCGTATTTTTCGCTTGGATAGGTGGGTTCAATTCCCATCAGGGTCAGGTTGGCAGCGCCTTCCTCTGCCAATCTTGCAAGCTCCTTCAAGACTTCAAAATAGGAGTCCTGCACATAGGGGTCAACAGGGCATACCACTATCGCTTCTTCTCTGGAAACCCGCTTTACATCCTGCAAATAAGCCGCTGCCAGACAAATGGCGGGAAAGGTATCTCTTCTGTCAGGCTCCACACATACATTGACCTTATCACCCAACTGGTTCTTAATGGCACTCACCTGCTTTTTGCCGGTGGCAATGGTCACACTGGCATCCTTATCCACCGTTACAATCTGGCGGTACACACGCATAAGCATGGATTCCAGTTCATCCTCACCATTCTGGAAAATTTTGATAAACTGCTTGGAGCGCACATCATTTGACAAAGGCCAAAGACGTTTGCCGCTTCCTCCGGAAAGTAAAATAATATTCATAATAAATTACCTTTCTGCCCTCATGGGATTATTCAAAAAGTCATCATATGCCAATCGGATGCCATCTTCCAACTCGGTCGTATATTTATATCCGAGGCGCTCCAGCTTGCTGACATCCAAAAGCTTTCTGGGAGTACCGTCAGGCTTGGTAGTATCCCAGGTTATTTTTCCTGTGTAACCTACCACCCTGGCCACCATCTCCGCAATTTCCTTTATGGTATGCTCCTTGCCGGTACCAAGATTTACGGTCTCGTCTCCGCTGTAGGTATTCATCAGATAGACACAGGCATCTGCCAAATCATCCACGTACATCATCTCACGGAGAGGCGTTCCTGTTCCCCAGCAGGCAACCTCGCTAAGGCCTGCCTCCTTTGCCTCATGAAAACGACGAATCATTGCAGGCAGCAAATGACTGTGGGTAGGATGATAATTATCATTCGGTCCATACAAATTGGTAGGCATAACACTGATATAATCCGTGCCGTACTGCTGATTTAAGTATGCACAATATTTCAGTCCGGAAATCTTTGCAAGCGCATAGGCCTCATTGGTCTGTTCCAGTTCTGAAGTCAGCAGACAATCCTCCTTCATGGGCTGTGGTGCCAAACGGGGATAAATACAACTGCTTCCTAAAAACAAAAGCTTTTTGCAGCCATTTTGCCATGCAGAATGAATCACATTCATCTCCATGGTCATGTTCTCATACATAAAATCAGCCTGCGCCTGGGAATTTGCCATGATGCCTCCCACCTTTGCTGCAGCAAGGAAAACATAATCCGGTTTTTCCTCTGCAAAAAACTGTTCTACCTCTTGCTGTCTGCAAAGATTTAACTCCTTGTGGGTTCTGGTAACAATATTCGTATAACCATTCTTTGCAAGGGCTCTGCAAATGGCACTTCCCACCATGCCTCTATGTCCTGCCACATATATTTTGGCATCTTTCTCCATCATATCTGTCATGTATCCTTTCCGGTTCCTGTTTTGAATTCTTCTCGCCCGTTATCACAGGTAAGCATTACACTTCCGCAAGCTTAGCCTCCCTCTTTGCCAGAGCTAAATCATGCTCTGCCATCAGTCTGCAAAGTTCCTCATAGCTTGTCTTTAAAGGATTCCAGCCAAGCACGGTCTTTGCCTTGGTGGGGTCACCCCAAAGATTCACTACATCTGTAGGTCTGTAGAAGTCCTTACTTACCTCTACAAGCACCTTTCCTGTCTTTTTATCAATACCCTTTTCTTCCAAGCCTTCGCCCTGCCATTCAAGCTCTATCCCTACATAATGGAAAGCAAGGGTAGTAAACTCTCTTACTGTATGCTGTACTCCGGTTGCAATGACAAAATCCTCAGGTTTATCAGCCTGCAGCATCAGCCACATGCACTCCACATAATCCTTTGCATAGCCCCAGTCACGCAGGGAGCTCAAATTGCCAAGGTATAATTTATCCTGCAGGCCGCAGGCAATTCTGCCTGCCGCAAGGGTAATCTTTCTGGTAACAAAATTCTCACCTCTGCGCTCGGATTCATGGTTAAAAAGAATTCCGTTTACCGCAAACATGCCGTAAGCTTCCCTGTATTCCTTTACCATCCAAAAACCATACTGCTTTGCCACAGCATAGGGACTGTAGGGATGAAAAGGCGTGGTTTCCTTCTGGGGAACCTCCTCAACCTTGCCATACAATTCAGAAGTAGATGCCTGATAAATACGGCAGGTGTCGGTTAACCCTAAAATACGCACTGCCTCCAGCACGCGAAGCACACCAAGAGCATCCACATCTCCGGAATACTCCGGCGCGTCAAAGCTTACCTGCACATGGCTCTGCGCCGCCAAGTTGTAAATTTCATCGGGTCTTATTTCTCCAATAATACGAATAATACTGGAGGAGTCCGACATATCACCATCATGCAAAATCAGCTTATTTTCTGCAAGCAGATGGTCGATACGTGCGGTATTGCTGATGGAAGCACGGCGAATCAGTCCGTGTACCTCGTACCCTTTCTCTAATAAGAACTCTGCCAGATAGGAGCCGTCCTGCCCCGTAATTCCCGTAATTAACGCTTTTTTCATCTATTTCTCCGTTCCGCCGAAGTTGCCGGCATTTATTTCATCTCATAAATAAACTTCTTTGCTGCCTCACAAGCTGTGTCCTTGCCCACAAACACGGAAGCAATGGCAAGTCCGAAATCCATGGCAGTTCCCATGCCTCTTGAGGTAATCACATTGTCTGAAATCTCCACAGGACCTGCAGTTACGCTTGCGCCCTCCAGATGACTCTCAAAGTCAGGATAGCTGCATGCATTTCTGCCCTTCAAGATACCCCTGTGCCCGAAAATACTGGGAGCCGCACAAATTGCACCGATATACTTGCCGGACGCATAAAAAGCATCAATCTGAGCCATAAGTCCTTCATGAGCCTCAAGTCCCAGAGTACCCTTTAACCCGCCGGGAAGCACCAGCATGTCATACTCCGCAAAATCCACCTGTGAAAAGGTCTTGTCCATCTCCACATTAATACCGTGAGAGCCTGCTACCTGCTTCTCCTCCGTTACAGATACCATATCAATATCTAATTTGCATCTGCGGCAGATATCGACCACTGCAAGTGCCTCAATTTCCTCATATCCTTCTGCAAAAAAAATAGCTATTTTACTCATACTGTCCTCCCATCCGAAATCATGGTTATCTGCATAACCGCATACTTATCCACAATTCACGCATTATACAATTCAGTATACACACTTTTCGTGTTTTTTTCAATGAATTGTTGCATTTCCCGTAAAACAATACGGAGCCCTAAGGCTCCGTATTATCTTTCAAAGGTATCTACAATTTCTTTCAGTTTATCTAAGAAGGCTTCCTCTCCCCATGTGTTTACTTTTAAAAATACTGCCTGACTTCCGCCGGCTGTAATGGCGGACAAACGAATATCCCCATCCTCTTCAAACAACGTAACAGATAAACTTACCCTATTGCCACCCATATAACTGTAACGTTCAAACACTCTGACACTGCAACGGGAGGTGCTTCCCAGAAAATCGCTGGAATCCTCCAGACTTGCAGACATACTGCCATTTAAAATACCTTCCTCAATGGTATGTAATACATTAAAAAAATTACCTTTTATTCTTGCTTCATATTTCGCCATAATTAACCTCCATCGTTTGCTTCACATATTTCATTTACATACCTATCATATATCTGCCCGGCAGCAAACACAAGTATAAAAAGCGCACGATTTCACCTTTTATTGTGCACAAAAAAAGCTTTGCTATATATGGTATTTTTAGCTGAAACATGCTATACTGTACTTAAGGTATTATCGTTTTGACAAATGTATGATACAACATCATTGTTGATAGAGGTTTATTACAGATGGAAATTGAACGCAAATTTACGTTAAAGACTTTACCTGAAAATCTGGAAAGCTACCCTTTCCGTCATATAGAGCAGGCTTATTTATCCGTTGACCCGGTTGTTCGTGTCCGCAAGGAGGATGACGAATATTATCTTACCTACAAAGGAAGCGGTATGCTTGCCAGAGATGAAAGTAACCTTCCTTTAAATAAAGAGGCTTATTACCACTTACGCGAGAAGGCGGACGGCAATATAATCTCCAAGAAGCGTTACCTGATTCCTTTAAAGAATCCGGGATTTAAAGAAGGCTTCCCCACTCCCCCCGAGGACTATACCCTCACCATTGAGTTGGACGTTTTTGACGCCCCCTTTGCTCCCCTCATCATGGCAGAGGTAGAGTTTGGCAGCCGTGAAGCTGCTGTTGCCTTCGTCCCCCCCGATTGGTTCGATGAGGATGTGACCTACCAGAAGGAATATCACAATTCTTACATGGCGCTGAATTCTCCCATTAAAGAAAAATAAAGACAATAAATGGGGCTGTAAAAAAAGTTCCATAAAGAACAGCCATGATGGCACCGGTTGGCGACTATCATGGCTGTTCTCATG
>CALYZQ010000008.1 GCA_945609985.1 uncultured Lachnospiraceae bacterium
TCATAAGGAAGGAGTGGATCTCATTCCGGCGAACATCGAATTATCTGCAATAGAACTCAGAAAGTTGTTACTGCATTAAGAAAAGTATACAATATAGATGGATATAGTATTATGCAAAATGGTGGAGAATTTTGTGATTTCGGGCATGGACATTTTCATGTTTTTCCAAGATATAAAAAAGATGGATTTGGATGGAAATATCCGGAAGGTACATTTGAATGTTCGGCCAAAGTGGCTGAACAGCTTAGAAGTGCAATGTATAAATAAAGCGGGATAATTGACTGCACCCCATAAGTAGACAATTGAAAAAATATAAAGTTTTCTATCCAGCAGAAGATTCCTGCTGGATATTTTTAGGCTGCGTGTAAATATTTTAAAGTTTACTGCTCTTTGAATAGGGCAATCAGCTCGCTTCTGTTTGTACATGAGGTTTTCTTTAACATGTTTTTCATGTGGAACTTTACCGTATTTTCCGAAATAAAGAGGGTATTGGCAATCTCTGCGTTTGACCGCCTGTCCATTACCAGTTGAAAAACTTCTGTTTCGCGAGGCGAAAGCTGGTAATGTCTTTCAAATTCTTCCAATAATGTTTCCCGTCTCTTCTCCTGGGGCACTACGGAAGCATAAATCTTTTGAGCAAAAAGCATGAAAAGGAAAATCGTGATGACAAAAGCAACAGAGGAAACCAAAACTAAAGGGAGGATTTCATCCTTCAAAATAATTCCAAGAACCGTACCGGCTACATCTCCGCATCTTCCAAAAAGTAACCCCAATCCTGCCAGGTAAAGATACTGTGAGGACTTTCCGGCCATGTCTGAAAAGACGATGACACGATAAACTGAGAAAAGACCGAAGAAGACATAGCTGAGAATCCATAGAATCAGGCTGTTGTCAAGATTACTTCTAAGAATCAGCATGATAAAAGGAAAAATCAATGCTGCGATGCAGCTTACAGCGCCCAATTTACGATTTTTATCATTGACGATACCTGCAACAACCAGACCGAGTGCATAGAATGCACGAGATAACTCCAGGTTAACGGAGCTGTCTGATAAATCAGCCATGGGAAAGTAAAAGCCGATACTTTTCACAAAGCTTAACAGGAATACAGTGATGGCGGCCAGTGCAATGAAGGAAGGAGCAAAAGAAATCTCCTGCTTTGATGAACTGCTATCATCGGTTGAACTGAGACTAACCACGTAGAGAATGATTGCAGAAATCAGCACAAACAAAGCATATAAAATCAGAGCATAACGACTCTTTAGGAAGTTATTGCTTCCCAAAAGAGAGAGAACCCAGGAACCGATACTGCCAACCCCATAGCCGATTCCGAATACAATACCCCTGTTTTGTTGTGAAACATGAGTTGTCAGTTTGGTCAAATAAATACCGGCTACGATTCCGTGAAACAAATTCATCAGGTATCCGAAAATCAAGCAACATACTCCGTTAGGAGAAAGAACAGAAAAGACCATAAAAATAAGGTCTGCAAACAAAACTAAAATAGAGGTATAGGCTATGGAAGACGGCTTATGCCTTTTCTTTATGTAATAGGAAAAAAGTATCAGTCCCAAAATCTGAAAGAGATAGCCGATAACTTCCGAATATATGTCAGCGGCAGAAGCCGGATAAAAATCTAATAAATGATATAGCCATGTCAGGTATCCCGAACCGGTCCAAAGGAAACATAAGCCTGTCAGGATGCACACTAAAGTATTATTGTATTTCTTTTTCATATGAATTCTCCAAAATCTTATAAATTACTACCCTATTATACATTTGTTTTCCCCTTAGTGCAAATTTCTTTTTCGTGAAAGATTACTACCCTAAAACTATCCTTTAGAAATTTACGATGTTGTCGTAAAATATAAGTATATTTTTACGAACAAGTATAAATTGAGAGAATAAAGGAAGTGATTTCATTAAATGAGAAAATCATTCTATTGTAAGAAAATCATGATCACACTGTGGCTGTCCATATGCTTGCTTTGTGCCTGTGGCAAGACGACATCGGAATCTGCGGACGGGCCACCCGGCAGTCAGGTTGCCGGTAGCACTGTCTCTGACGATGGGGCGGATTTCAGGGAAACGGAAACCCAAGGGACAGATACGAACGCGACGGAGTCCAAAGCTTCGGAGCCGGCGCAAATCGAGTATGCCACTATCATCTATGTGACGATAAATCCGAAGCTGGCACTGTACCTGGATGAGAATGATGTGGTCATCGCGGTGGATTGCTTAAATCAGGACGCATACCAAATCACGGACGAAGTGAAGCTAATCGGTGAACCGGTGGAACAATGCATGGAACTGATTGTCGAGACAGCAATTGAGAAAGAGTTCCTGCAGGAGGGGAAAGAAGTTCAAATAGAGATTGCACAAACCGACCGGCAGATTGACAATACAACAATCCGGCAACAGATCGAGAAGGCAATTGACACTACAACTGAAAAAAACAATATGGATGTGGTGGTGAAAACCGAAAGCATCGAATTGATGGAGCAGCCCGAGGACATCGATATCTGCCCGGAATGCCGGGGAACAGGAGCCTGCATCTGGTGCGAAACTACAGAAAACTGCAAGGTCTGTAACGGAGCAAAGGAAATTATCTGTGATACCTGCAAGGATGGCAGTGTAGCCTGCCACAAATGCAACGGGGAAAGTCAACAGGAGGTCACGACCCAGACTCGAACGATAGAAGTGGAGTACTGCACGAAATGCGGTGCAAGGCGGGATGGCTCTGAAGGGGTAATTACCTCAACATGTGCGATTTGTAATGGAACAGGTTATCATTCCTGTCATGCCTGCCGAGGAGCGAAAGGTTTCAATTGCTGGACCTGTAACGGTGGGTATGAAACCTGCTGTTCGGACCCCAACTGCCCAAGATGCCATGGGTCGGGAAGTGCTGTTTGCGGACAATGTGACAACGGATGGCGAAGCTGTAATGAATGCGGTGGAACCGGCAAAGAAGTCTGCCGAGAGTGCTCCGGCGGCACAACCAGCTGCCCGCATCCCGGTGATGCAGTAGAAATTCGAATAGAAACCACAGAGGAACAAGCAGAAAACACCGAAGTCTGTGATTCCTGCAACGGTTCCGGAACAGAGCGTTGCCCGAGCTGTGGCGGAGAATACAGACAGCCCTGTGGTGAATGCAGCGGAACCGGAAAGGAACGCTGCAGTGTGTGTGAGGAAACAGGAAGATGCAGGAGATGTGACGGATTCGGACATATCGATATATAAGTGTTAATATTGCGCTATATATGCGTTTACATAAATTTGTATGGATAATTAAAAGGAGGACTTAGACAAATGAAAAGGCAAATTATGAAATACCTGGCGTTTCTATTGTCAATTGTTATGGCGGTTTCAATGTTTGCAAATCTGGATTTTGCAGTGGCTGCTGCAGATGACAAAGTAGATATTACCCAAGAGGATTATTCGCAGGACGAAAACGGGGAGTATTGTTATAGTGTCAGTTCGGGTGACGCATATGGCACTATTTATGTACCGAGGGAATACCGCCTGTTTGTCGAAAATGCAGTGACTGTAGACAAGCTTATACTAGAAAGCGGAGCAAATTTGGATATTACCGGTAGCGGTTCGGTCTCATGTTCCGATATTCAGGCATCAGACGGAGCGCTTATGATGTTACAGTCAAGAGCAAATAAACCGGAAGCGATTACGGGATTATATGATATCTTCTATAACGATGAGACTCAGCGAGACGAAGAGATTGATATATATGCAGACCCCGGAGAACCCGAGTGGGAATGGATGAAGTTCTGTTATACAGATACTGAATCCGGTGGAAAGTGGTATGTATGTCCTGGGGATAACCCCCAATTCAATGACAATGAGTATAGTGTGATGTATGACAATTTTGGTGGGGAGGCTAAGGTGGAACTTGGTGGAACCACGCTTGTTAATCCATATGAAAAGTATCCCTTTGTTCAGAATCAATCCGGTACATATGATGCATTAAGTTTTACCCTGACACCACCTGATACCCGACAGAATCAGACTCCGATTGTCGAAATCGTAGTTCATGATACACCGGAAAAAGTATATCGTTCTGATTTGGATGCAGATGATCCATACAGAATACCACTGACAAAAAACAATAACACTTATTCTTTTTCTTTTACACCTGAAAGTGCCACAGGTTTTGATATCATAATTAACTGGTCAGAATATGATGCCTTTAATGGAAATGATGATTTTCCTATTCTGGTTGAGATAGAGTGTGGTGGAAACGGCACAATTGATTTGCAAGATGTAAGTGAAGGGAACATATTTGTTTTAGATAACTGTACCAAGGCCCGTTTTACAGAGGGTACTACCGAGGTTGTTTTATCTTGGGCTGAGAATTCTGCTCCTCGTAGAATTGTAGTCGATGGTGAAGGTGGAAATGAATATACCGAAATATCCGGCACCTCTCAAAGTGTCAGACTTAATCTTGATGAATGGTATTTCTGCCACATTTGGGTAGAATTCGATGAACATAACGAAGGACAAGAGGGAGGTTACAACTTTACCCGCCTGCAGGACGAACTCAATGAAACATATTTTGCATTCGGCGACATTAATGATAGCGGAACTGCAGATACTGATGATTTGAAATATGGTGTCATGAGAACCCTCTATGATGGCTTCCGTGTGAACGAAGGAAGGTACCAGAGAGAAGGCGCGGCACTGGGATTAAAAAAAGATTTTAATAAACAGGATCCTACAAATTTGAATGCGAATATGAACTGGTTGCTTTCTTTTGCCAGTGTTGAAACAACACCGATTGAAGATGATACCATAACGGCAACGGATAAAAGCGGTGCTTTACATACGTTTGCAGCATATAAAGTAACGATAACAATAAATAAACTTTACGAAAATAGAACTGATTTGGCTAATTTCCCCGGAGAAAGCGAAGAAGCAACTTCGTTAGGAGAGGAAGAGAAAATTGTACTCACGGCCACAGCGTACTTAATCAATATGACAGACAGTGATGAACAGGTAATCATCAAAGTAAAAGATAACTATTTTGTTCGTGATGCCCACAGTGAGGCGGGTGGTAATACAGATGATTTAGAGGGCTTCGAGGGTCTGAATGCGCAGGCTTTGATTCTGGTGGCAGATTATGGCACGAAAGAGGACATTGTTGTATTCGGCAATTACGCAACCATGAATGAGACCTTGTCTGATGAAACATCTGGTAGTTATTATGCATCAGGCTTTGGCACGAATGGCGAAATGAAGTTTCTGGGTGATAAATTTGTTGTGATGAAACCTGGATTCCTTGGTGTTACCATTGGAGGAACAGGTGAGAGCAAGTCGCCTCTTGCGTGGAGCGTAGAAAGCAGTCTGTCGATTGCGGAGACAGGTGTGAACAGCGATAAAGATACCGAAACCGATATTTATTTTGGCTTTGACTCTGTTGAGATTGCTCCGATTACATCAGAAAAAGTTACCGGACTTAGCGTTACTTCAATCAGTGACGTTGAAGTATTGGATGGCATTCCGGAAAATGCTGTGAAGGTGGAAGAAACAGCACCGGGAAGCGAATACACCGTGCATTTTCTGTCAGACTATTATGATACGGTGAGAATTAAGGTTACTTATAACACTACTACTGGTACACAAAGCGGCATTATGACCTTAAATCGTGTGGGTATCATGATTCAGGGTGGTATGACGGCTGGAGATTCAGGTACAGTCAGCATTATGCATGGACATAATTTGGGCGAAACTTTAAATCAGGATGTTTACAATGCTTATAAAGCCGCTAATCCGGACAAGACACATGGTGATTATAAATATGCTTACTATGCAACCTACTATTACCCTACAGACAGCAATGCAGACAGCGCAGACACTTCACTGTTTGTGACCTACACATATGCAGACGGTTCAGTAGAGAGGAAGCTTTTGCAAAGCAATTACTTTACAGCAGCAACAGCTGAAAACGTTGCCATGAGTGACTATATCCTGTATATGGGCGACGGAAGTAATGCACCTGTAAAGGTAGAAGCCATTGCAGTACCTAATGTAAATCCAGATGGAACAATCAATGGTGCAAAGTTGGGTGCCGGTAAGGGTGTGGAAGGTACTTTCGATATTGAATCTGAATAAGGATACTTTAGATGAAATGGAAGGAATGAAGGAATGAAGAAAATAACAAACAGAATGATTTCTTTTGCTTTCCTGATGTGCATGGGGCTGTTCCTGTTTAGCTTAAGGGTAAATGCGGCAAACAATGTCACAACAATTAATGCAAGCGGAGATACGCAAGGAGCAACCATATCGGGCACAACAGATGATGATGTGGTAGCTGTTCTGATAGAAATTTTAGATGAAAGTAACCAGGTTGTTACTTTGGAAACACATGCGGTAACAGCCGGAGAATATTCTGCAACTCTTTCATGTACATTGGTTGAAGGAAGCACATACACTGCATATGTTGTAAATTATAACGGCACCGGTGAGCCTAAGAAGACCACATTTGTGATACCGATATCTGTAACAGGTGTCGCTCTTAACAAAACATCGGGAACGATTACTACAGAAGGTGGAACACTGCAGCTTACAGCTACAGTATCTCCTACTAATGCAACCAATCCTGCTGTCACTTGGTCATCCAGTAATCCAAGTGTTGCAACCGTTGATACCACCGGTAAGGTGACTGCGGTAGCTAATGGTACGGCGACCATTACTGTTACCACAACGGACCAGAATAAAACTGCAACTGCAACTATCACAGTGGCAATCAGCAGCGGAGAAGGAAGTGGCACAGGCAGCGGAGAAGGCAGTGGCACAGGCAGCGGAGAAGGCAGTGGCACAGGCAGCGGAGAAGGCAGTGGCACAGATAACGGTACAGGCAGTGGCACAGGTAGCGGTACAGGCAGTGGTACAGGTAGTAGCTCAAGCGGTAGTTCATCATCAGGCTCAACCACGACACCGGCACCTACAACACCGGCGAAAGCGGAGGTGACCACATCTGAAGAGACAAAAAATACAATAACCACTACAACAACCGCGAAACCGGCTACCACAACGGAGGAGAGCAATACAGAACAGACTACGGGTGTATGCAGTGAAGATGGTGCCGATGGTTGGACGAATATTAAAACAGAAATTAACGACAAACTTAACAATGCGTTAGAAACTGCAGAAGACGAAGAGATAGTTGTTGCTGTTGAGATGAATGGTGAAGATACCGTTCCTGCAGACGTATTTGAGACCATTGAAGGACAGAATATAACGGTTACCTTCGATATGGGTAACGGAATTGTCTGGGCAGTAAACGGTATGGATGTCACTGCAGGCAACTTCACAGATATCAATTTTGGGGCATCAACCGGAGAAGGTGTAACAAGTATCCCTGTTGAATTAATTACAAATCTCGTTGAAGATAGGTTCTGTGTTGAATTGACACTGGAATATGAAGGCGAATTCGGATTTACTGCAGTGATGTCAGTCAATGTAGATAAGAATAACGCAGGTAAGTATGCAAATCTGTTCTACTACAATCCTGAAACAGAATGCATGGAATTCATTTGTTCTGCACCTATTAAGGAAGACGGAACAGTAGACCTTACCTTTACACATGCATCTGATTATGTCATAGTAGTAGGTGAAACAGTAATGAGTGTTGCAGATAATGTATCTGCTGAAGATATTAATGAAGCAACTCCGGAGGAAACACCGGCAGAAACACCGGCAGAAACGTCACCGGTAGAAATCGATACTGTAGAAGACGATGCATTCAGTCCTTTCTGGATTATTGTAATAGGTATCCTGATTCTTCTGGTTAGCGGAATTGTAATCTTAGCAGTAAATAAGAAAAAAGAATAGAACGTTTCATTTAAGGGGGCTGTCATTTGACAGCCCCCTTTTTGGATTTATAGAAAATTAGACAATAATATATAGTGATTATAGATTTAAATCTTCTCAAAATCATCCACACCATGCTTACACCAGGGGCAGATGAAATCGGGCGGAAGCTCTTCACCCTCATAAACATAGCCGCAGACCTTACAGCGGTAACCGGTCTTTTGCTTCTCTTCCGGCTGTGGCTTCGGTTTAATAGTGGACTGATAATATGCATAGGTAACCGGTGTCTGCGCACTGTCCAGTACCTCTGCCTCAGTTACCTCTGCGATAAATAAGGTATGTGAACCCATATCAACCGTTTGCGTAACCGTGCATGCAAAATAGGCACAGGAATTGAAGGTCAGATAAGGGATTCCGTCTTCGGTTGTAGTACAGGGAAAATTCTTGAATTTGTCTACATCACGGCCGCTTTGAAAACCAAAATGTTTAAAAGTCTCAAACGCGGTATTTTCAGAAAGAACCGTTATAACTGTCTTTTTTGTTCGAAGCACCATATCGTGGGTGTAGGAACTTTTATTCATGGCAAAGCTGATCTGGTAAGGTTTGCTGGTGATCTGGGTCACCGTGTTGATGATGGAACCGTTCAGTTTCTCTCCTTCTTTGGCTGCGATCATAAACAACCCATAGGAGAGCTTATGAAATGCGGAAGTATTCATAGTGAAGCTCCTTTCTTTTTTCCTTTAAAAGCATTATACTATAAATGATAACCTTTCGAAAGAAAAAGATTCAAAAAAGCTCTGAACGGTTACAACAAAAATGGAAAAGGAATGGAGGTTTTTGCATGAAACATCATGCAATGAATCAGGAGGAAAAAGTAACCTACATGACTACCATGCCGGTAAAAGGGCTGGTCTGCGAGATGGCAGTACCGACCATTATCAGCATGCTGGTAACGTCCTTTTATAATATGGCAGATACTTTTTTTGTAGGAAGAATCAATACCCAGTCCACAGCAGCGGTTGGAGTTGTATTTTCTGTGATGGCGCTGATTCAGGCACTGGGTTTCTTTTTTGGACATGGCTCGGGCAATTACATCTCCAGAAGGCTGGGAGCAAGAGATTATGAGCATGCAAATGTAATGGCGGCAAACGGATTTTTCTGTGCCTTTCTCTGTGGTATCGTGGTGGAAATTCTGGGACTGATTATCCTGGAACCCATCGCAGTATTGCTTGGTTCAACACCTACAATCCTACCTTACACAAAGACATATCTGCGAATCATTCTGATTGGTACGCCCTTTATGACGTCCTCGTTGGTGCTTAATAACCAGCTGCGGTTTCAGGGCAGTGCATCCTATGCCATGGTAGGAATTGTGACAGGTGCGGTGTTAAATATCGGTCTGGATCCGCTGTTTATTATTGTTTGCGGAACCCATCGTCACTTTATTCCTAAAAGATGACATAGATGTCATAAGAATTGGAACACTGGCACTGCGGCTTCAATGTATTGTATTTCCTTTCGGTGCAAGGATCGTCATGTGTAATATGATGTTACAATCCATCGGCAAGGCAGTGCGCGCTTCCATCGTAGCGGCGGCAAGACAGGGACTTTTCTTTATTCCACTGATCCTGATCCTGCCACGAATTTTCGGTCTGTTTGGAGTACAGGTATGCCAGACCGTATCGGATGTTTTTTCCCTGCTGTTATCCATTCCGTTCGGACTCAGTGTGTTAAATGAAATGAAGAAGGAAGAGGTGCAATGATGAAAAAAGGAAAAGCATCGTTAGCTACAATTATATTTGCGTTTGTAATAGCAGTAATTTTAGGTGTTTATTTCCGGCAAGATTCGGATATCCTGCAAGAGCAGCAACAGGTATCGAGTGAAACCATCACCTTTCGTAAAGAAGGTAATTTGACCAGTCATTACGAAAAGCACGGAATTGAGATGGGATTTTCCTCTGAGGAAGAATATCTGGAAGCAACGAATGAATTTGTGGTGGTATCGCAGGATGGATATATCCGGACTTATTTTTGTCCGGACGATGGGATAGACTATTATAATCGACAGTAAAAAGGAGGACACAAAATGGAACCGAAACAATTGTTAGAGGAGGCTTCGCGGCTCCAGGAGACCATTATTAATAATCGAAGATATCTGCATGCTCACGCAGAGACGGGCTTTGAATTAAAAGAAACCCTTGCCTTTGTAAAAGAGAAACTGACGGAAATGGGATATGAGCCAAAGGAGTGCGGCAAAGCCGGCCTGGTTGCCCTGGCAGGCGGTAAAAAAGAAGGAAAGGTTTTCCTGATCCGGGGTGATATGGATGCTCTTCCTATTGAGGAGGAGTCCGATGTTGACTTTTCCTGTAAGAATGGCAGAATGCATGCCTGCGGACACGACATGCATACCGCTATGATGCTGGGTGCAGCAAAGCTGTTAAAGGAGCATGAGGATGAGATTGAAGGAACGGTGAAGCTAATGTTTCAGCCGGCGGAAGAAATTTTTGAGGGTTCTCATGACATGATCGAAGCCGGGCTGCTTAAAAATCCTGATGTAGACGGGGCTCTGATGATTCATGTGATGGCCGGGATGCCTTTTGCTCCCGGAACGGTTGTGGTTTCAGCTCCCGGTGTCAGTGCTCCGGCTGCGGACTATTTTGAGATTAAGGTACAGGGAAAAGGCTGTCACGGTTCCATGCCCAATACCGGTGTGGATCCCCTTACTGCTGCCGCTCACATTCTGATTGCATTACAGGAAATTCATGCAAGAGAGCTTGCCATGGGGGAGCGTACCGTCCTGACCGTCGGAACCATGAATGCCGGAACGGCAGCGAACGTAATTCCTGATACAGTTACCATGGGGGGCAGCATCCGTACCTTTGATGAGGACTCCCGCTCCTATATCAAAGAGAGAATGACCCAGATCGCTGAAGGAATAGCGAAATCCTTCCGTGCAGAGGCCGGTGTGACCTTTGGAAGCGGTTGTCCTACTCTGGTGAATGATGCAGAGCTTTCCCAGTGTGCAGAGAAATATGTAAAAGAATTACTGGGCGGGCAGAAGGCTTTTTCCGTGGCGCAGTTGAATGCCATGAGCGGCAATCAGAAATCCTCTAAGAGCGCAGGCTCCGAGGACTTTGCTTATGTCAGCCATGAGGTGCCCTCCATTATGCTGGCACTGGCAGCAGGGCAGCCGGACAAGGGTTATATTTATCCCCAGCATCATCCCATGGTCAAATTTGATGAGGAAGCACTGGCAGGCGGCGGTGCGGTGTACGCTTATACGGCAATGCGGTGGCTTGAGGAGCACAAATAGTTTAGAAACTTTAAGTTTCCTGTTTGTTTTCTATAAAATTTACTATATTTTATGGAAATGTTTGTAAACTTACAGACAGAGTGTTATAATTAATATGATTCGGCATTTTACAATATGAAAACCATTGTATAGTAGAAGGTATACGAAAGAGAGGGCTTTATATGAGAAAAAGTATTGGGCGGAAAGTGCTGCTTGTAGTCGGAGTGAAAATAAGTCAATGAGGGTCAAAAAAACATCGACATCCGACCTTGAACACGTTATAATATAGGTAATCTAATAGAAATATTGAGCTATCATTACTGAACAGTTCAAAGAGAATGGTAGCCATATCAGTGAAATCGATGGAACTCAAAGGTTAACACCTTTTGTTTGCATTTCTAACAAACTGCTAACAGAAATTGATTTTCAGAGATTATTTTCTATTAACTTAGATTAACACGGAATTACAGGAAAGTCAGTAAAATCAATGCTTTCCTTGACTTATCTTTACAAACCTTGACAGGGAATTATACCCCCCGGGGTCGCTCCTAAGCGAAAGGCCGCTGGTTCGACTCCAGTCAGGGACGTTTCAAAAAAACATTTGACAAATTTTGTAAAAAGTGATACGTTATAAAAAATAAAATTCCCATGAGGGAGTAGCAAGCGTGTAACGTAGCAAGTCAACATACTGACCTTTTGGTCTGGCTTGTTTTAAATTGCGAGACTCATGTATAGCTGAAACTATGCATGAAGTCTGTATATTATGAAATATATACCCAAGTATAGTTTTAGTACTATACTTGGGTTTTTTATATTTCAAAAGTCAGGAGGAAGGAAAGATGTTTATTACTTTGAGAAACGCAACAAAAAAATATGGGGAAGGAGAATCTCTTGTTTATGCGCTGGATCATGCAAATGTGGAAATTGAAAAGGGCGAGATTTGTGTGATATTGGGGCCTTCCGGTTCCGGTAAGTCCACCTTGCTTAACATGTTGGGCGGTTTGGATCATTTGGATGAGGGTGAAATTATTGTGGGTGACAGGAATCTTACGGGTTATAAAAATAATATGCTCACCGATTATCGCAAGGAAGATGTAGGATTTGTGTTTCAGTTTTATAATTTGATTCCGGACTTGACCGTGGTTGAAAATATAGAGGTGGTATCGGATATATCCGAGAATCCTCTGGATATTGAGGAAGTATTAGAGGCTATGGGAATGCAGAAATATCGCTATCGTTTTCCCAAGGAGCTTTCCGGAGGTCAGCAGCAGCGTGTTGCAATTGCCAGGGCAATCATTAAGAATCCGAAGCTGCTTTTATGTGATGAATTAACAGGTGCTTTGGATACGAAATCATCAAAGACGGTTTTGGAATTTATAGAGAAAATAAATAAATTATATAAGACGACTACGGTTATTATTACCCACAATGAAGCGATAGCCCAAATGGCAGACAGAGTAATTTACATTAAGGATGGAAAAGCGCACAAAAATATTATGAATACCGAAAAGAAATCCGCTTCGGAGCTGGTACTGTAAGGAGGGATGACCATGAAGTTAAACAAGAGATATTTCCGAAGCATAAAGAGCAATCGGTCATTCTATGTATCCGCCACCGTATTAACCGTAATGACATTACTTTTGTTCTTTATTATGAATATTGCCGGTGATGCCATCTGGAAATTCGGTGATGACTTTTTTGCTTCACAAAATAGAGAGGATGCCAACTTTACTACATATTTTCCCATTTCAGAAGAGGAAATAGAGGAACTGGAAGAAAAATATTCGGTAAATATGGAGCCTCAGTATTACAGCAATATAGAGACTGATGGCACAACAGCGAGAGTGTTTAAGAAGACAAAGGAAATCAATTTATACAGTGTAACGGAAGGAAAAGATGTAGTAAAAAATGATGAGGTCATTATTTCCGAAGGCTATGCAGTGTATAACAAGGTATCCTTGGGAGATAAAATAACAATAGGCGATAAAGCATATACAGTGGTTGGTTATTTCCAGAGGCCGGATTATCTGTACATGCTTCAGAATGAAAATGATGCCTATAAGAATGTTACGACCTTCTTTCTTGCCTATGTGACAGATGAGGAGTATGAAAACATCGGAGGAGATAATTGTCTGTATCAGGTTTGCTATGAGGAGGACAATCAGACTGCATTCCGCAAGGAGATAAATGAAAAGTATTACATGCGGACATACATATCAGCAAAAGAAAACATGCGAATTGATATGGTAAAGATGCAGGCAGAAATGTTTATTGTGATGTCCTATATTATTTTGGCAGTTATGCCCTTGGTGGTAGTGGTTATGGTGAGCATTGTCATCAGCCGAAAGGTAAAATCCGAGCAAAAACTGATTGGCACATTAACGGCTCTGGGTTATAAGAAAAGTAAACTAATGCTTCATTATGCGGGCTTTGCTATGATTCCCGGATTGTTCGGAGGCGTTCTGGCAGTACTCCTTACAATGATATTTGCACAACCATTCGGAGAAGTGTGTCTGATGGATTATGAACCTATGCGGATAGAATGTCATTTAAATCCCGTAGTTGCAGTTCTGGGAATCATAGTTCCAACGGTGATGTATATATTAGCAGCAATGCGCTCGGTAAATAAGCTGCTGAAAAAGGATACCGTACTTCTGTTAAACGGAAATGCCGGACAGGGTAAAAAGAATTTCAAAAATATGTTGGTAAAGAATAAGATTTCGTTCCGCATAAAGTATGCCTTGCGTTCTCTTGTTGGGAATCCGTCCAGAACCTTTGTGGTATTTTTGGGTATTTTCTTGGGAAGCTACATCGCGCTTTTGGGATATAGTTTTTTAGACACCATGGATAATACAAAGCAGAGCATGGTCGATGAAATGGGCAGCTTTGAATACCAGTATGTTTTAAGTGAGCTTGTTGAAGGAAATGAGTATGGTGGTGAGCCGATTATCATGTCCACAATGGAAAACGAAGCCGGGGAGCAATTCAGCATTATAGGTACAACAGATTCCAATCCGTATTTAAATTTGAAGGATATAGACGGAAAGGATATCAGTTTAGCAGACGGATATTACGCTACCAGCATAATGGCAAGGTTAAATAATATTCAGGTTGGAGATAAAGCTACTATTTATAATCCTTTAACCTTGGAAGAGATAGATATTACAGTTGCCGGAATCATTGACAATGATATGCAAAATGCAATATTCAGCAATCGGGCTGGCGTTGCCAAAATAGTAGGAATTGATGAAAATGTCAGCAATGTGATTATGAGTGATGCAGCACTTGATATACCGGATTCCAAGATTATACAAACAATCAAAAAAACAGATGCCAAGGAACAATTTCAAAACATGTCAAATCAAATGAATGTGATGGTATATTTCCTGATTGGAATCGGAGCAATCATCTGTGTAGCATCCATATATGTAGCAGTCAATATGCTGGTGTCTGAGAATCGGTCAAACATCTCCATGCTGAAGGTGCTGGGCTACAGAGACAATCAGATTAACAGTATAGTGCTTAGTGTAAATCATATTTTGTTACCGATAGGATTTCTTTGCAGTGTTCCGCTTGTATTTGCCTCAACCAATTGGTTTATGGCATTTCTGGCAGAGTTTATCGGTGCTTTACCGAAGGCATATATTGCACCGTGGAGCTTTATCTATACTGCCGTGCTGTCATGCGTAAGTTACTTTGGCTCACTGTTTTTGTTAAGACGCAAGGTGTCTAAGGTGGATATGGTAGAGAGCTTAAAGGGAAATAGAGAGTAGCAATCAATTGTTGTGGGATGCAACTTCGTGTGCTATAATTTAGGAAGTGTGCTTCCTTGTGGAAGAGTTTTTATGGTGCAGAAGGAGTAAAAGATGAAAAAGTATTTAGTTATTTTAATGATAACATTTTTGGTGGGATGCACTGCATGTGGTGCCAAAACGCAGCAGGAGGATGAGGTGCAGGGCATAGAATCAGTGGAGTCTGAAGAAACATCCGGACAGCAGGCGGCAGATGCCACTGAGGATGCTGAGGGCGAAGCGCAGAGCGCAGATACAGAGGATAAGGCCGCAGCAGAGTCGGACACACAGGAAACAGAAGCAGAAGCCGGTGAGTGGACTTTCTTTGACAAAGTGCCCGTGGCGGACACCATGATTACATACAAAGGTTGCGGAAAGATTGTGGAGATTACGTATCCTACCAAGGATTACTATGGTGACGGTTCTGAGCTGATGAAGCCTGCCAATGTATATCTTCCCTACGGATATGATGAGACGAAGCAGTATGATGTGATTTACCTCATGCATGGTATTGGTGGAAACGAGCGAGAGTGGGGTATGTGGACCGGCGGAGACGGCAAGGTAAAGACCATGCTGGACCATCTGATTGCTGACGGCAGAATAGAGCCTGTGATTGTGGTGGCACCCAACGGACGTTCCGGAGCAGACTTTGCCAATACCAATGCGGATTACAACGCTTTTTACGAATTTGGAAAAGAGCTGCGCAACGATTTGATTCCCTATATTGATGCCAATTATGCTACCTATGCGGAGTATGATGAAAATGGTTATGATTTGACTGCTGCCAGAGACCATCGCGCCATGGCTGGTCTTTCCATGGGTGGCATGCAGACCACCAATATCGGTATGTGTGAATGCCTGGACATCATTAGTTATTTCGGAGCCTTCTCTGCGGCACCCACGACTTATCCCGCAGCACAGATAGCTGAGAAGCTGGAAAGTTTCCCGGAGTATGATATCAACTACTACTACGGACTTTGCGGTACGGAGGACACTACAGCACTGAGCAGTGCAAGGGCAGCAGTTACCGGACTTACCGATAAGACCGACAAACTGACTGACGGTGAGAATTTTTATTGGCAAACCCGTTCCGGAGGGCACGATTTCAATATCTGGTATCTGGGCTTTTATAACTTCGCACAAATAGTGTTCAAGTAAAAAGATTAAAATATATCATTTTTATGATATAATAAGTCAAACATAAAAAATATGTTCAAAACGGTTTAAAATCAAGGTTTTAAGCCGTTTAATTTTATTTATGGCAAAAATTGTGAATTAAGATTAATCAAATAAAATATTAAAATTAGTACTTGATTATTATAAAAATAAATGTTAATATAGAGCAATCAAATGAATTATAAACCATTACATGTAATACAAACCATTACATATAAAAAGAGAGGATTTAACTATGGCAAAGGTAAGTGTAAGCGAAAAGTATCAGAAAACCTATCACATGCCTCCCGAGGTAACCTATGACTGGGTGAAGAAGGAGAGCATCGACAAGGCACCCATCTGGTGTAGTGTGGATTTGCGTGACGGTAATCAGGCATTGATTGATCCCATGAGCTTAGAGGATAAATTAGAGTTTTTTAAGATGCTGGTAGAGATTGGCTTCAAGGAGATTGAAGTAGGTTTCCCTGCATCCTCCGATACAGAGTACAATTTTCTGCGCGCATTGATTGAGCGCAATATGATTCCCGAGGATGTAACCATTCAGGTACTGACTCAGGCGAGAGAGCATATCATCCGCAAAACCTTTGAGGCAATCAAGGGTGCACCCCACGCAGTGGTGCATCTCTACAACTCTACCTCCGTGGAGCAGAGAGAGCAGGTATTTAAGAAGGACAAGGAATCCATCAAGCAGCTGGCAATTGACGGTGCCAAGATGCTGAAAGACTTTGCAGCAAAGACAGAGGGTAACTTTACCTTTGAGTACAGTCCCGAGAGCTTTTCCCAGACTGAGGTGGACTATGCATTGGAGGTTTGTAATGCGGTATTGAACGTATGGCAGCCCGATGCAGAGCATAAGGCAATTATCAATCTGCCTACCACGGTACAGGTGGCTATGCCCCACGTATTTGCGGGACAGGTGGAATATATGCACAAGCATCTTAACTTCCGTGAGAATGTAGTGCTCAGCGTACATCCTCACAACGACAGAGGCTGTGGCATCTCCGATGCAGAGTTTGGTATTTTGGCAGGTGCGGACCGTGTAGAAGGCACCCTGTTTGGTAACGGCGAGAGAACCGGTAACGTGGATATTGTTACCCTTGCCATGAACATGGTTTGTCACGGTGTGGAGAGTGGTCTTGACTTCTCCAATATTTTAAAAGTAAAAGAAGCATATGAGCGTTTCACCAATATGAAGGTGCACGAGAGAACTCCTTATGCGGGAGAACTGGTATTTACCGCATTCTCCGGTTCTCATCAGGATGCTATCAGCAAGGGTATGAGCTGGATGAAGGAAGGAAAGAGCGGCAAGCGTTGGGATATCCCTTATTTGCCCATCGACCCTGCTGATGTGGGAAGAGAGTACGAGTCCGACGTTATCCGTATCAACAGTGTTTCCGGTAAAGGCGGCGTAGCCTTTGTATTGAAGCAGCAGTTTGGTTTCTCCCTGCCTGCTGCCATGAAGGAAGAGGTTGGCTACCTTGTAAAGGGTGTTTCCGACAGAAGACATCAGGAGCTTCAGCCTAAGGAAATTTACTCTATCTTTGAAGAGAACTATGTGAAGCCCAGAGATATCTTTGATATTCCGGAGTGCCACTTTAAACAGGAGAACGGTATTCAGGCAGAGGTTACCATCGTTCAGGGCGGTGAGAGCAAGGTAATCCGCACTGCCGGCAACGGACGTCTGGATGCTGTCAGCAACACCATAAAGAATTATTTCGGTATCAGCTATGAGCTTTCCGTATACGAGGAGCATGCGATTTCCAAGGGTTCCTCCTCCAAAGCGGCTTCCTATGTGGGAATTGTACATGACGGTAAGTTTTACTGGGGTGTAGGTATTGACGAGGATATTATCAAGAGTTCCATTTATGCTCTTGTATCCGCTGCCAACAAGCTTGCAAAGGAGCAGCACATTGTATCCGGCAGAGATGAGAGAATCGTAGAGATTATCAATTTCATCCAGAAAAATTACGTGGATGTAACCTTGGACAGTCTTTCCGAGTATTGTCATCTTTCTAAGCCTTACCTCTCCAAGTATATCAAGGAGAATGCAGGCATTACCTTCCAGGAGGTTGTACGGGAAGAGCGTATGAAGCGTGCCAAGATTATGCTTCGTGAAACCAACCAGACAGTGGAGTCTATTGCCACCACAGTGGGTTACGAGAATGTGGAGCATTTTAACCGCCTCTTTAAGAAGGCTTACGGAATGACCCCCGTACAGTATAAAAAGCAAAAATAACTTTGAAAAAAGTGTGAAATGTATTCCATTTTTTATCGTTATACGTTAAAATGTAACGGTGTGTGCAGGACACACGGATATAGGAGTACTTATAGGAAGGAGACATTTATATGTCTAAGAAGGAAACAGAAATTAAAAATACAGAAAAGGTTATGACCAAATATGACCTGAAGATGCAGAAACGTGCTGAGGCGAAGGTAAAAGAGAAAAGAGAAAAGCTTATCAGCACCATCGTAAGCATTGCCATTGTTGTAGCGCTGGCTGCTTTGGTAATTTCCATACCTGTCAGCAAGCATATGGCTTTAAACGGTACTTACATTACCGTAGCTGATCAGAAGATAAACAAGGTGGAGTATGATTTCCACTACTATCAGGTAAAGGCCAATTACCTTGCACAGTACGGAAGTATGTTGTCTGCTTATATGGGTCTTGACATTGAGAGTGATTTTGATAACGAGATGTATTCTGAGACCATGACATGGGGTGACTATTTTGATGAAATGACGGTTGCCAGCATTAAGCGTACCAAAGCTTTGGAAATCGAAGCAGAGAAAGCAGGCTTTACCTATGACACCGCTCAGGAATATGAAGATATGATGAAGGATGTGGAGGAAGCTGCAAAAGCGGAAAATCTTTCCGTAAACGGTTTTCTGCAGGAGTGCTATGGTCCCCTTGCTACCGTTAAGAGAGTGGAAAATCTGATTAAGTCTAACATGGTGACTACTGCTTATTACAATCAGGTGATGGAGAGCAAGGCACCTACCGCAGAAGATTTGGAAACATATTATGCAGAAAATAAAGATTCTTATGATGTAGTGGATTACCGCATCACTACCATTGAGGCAGAGCTTCCCACAGAGCCTACCGAATTGGCTGACCCTGTTGAAGAGACTGCAGAAGATGCAGAAGCAACAGAGGAGACTGCATATCAGCCTTCCGAGGCAGAGATTGCAAAGGCTATGGCAGATGCAAAGGTTCTTGCTGATGCAGCAGTAGCAAAAGTAAAGACAGAGGGAACCGCAGCAGAGTGTGTTAAGAAAGCGACCATGACCACCATGATTGGTGACTGGCTGTTCGATGCTTCCAGAAAGGCAGGAGATACTACCGTTTTGGAGGATACCAACGCTAAGAAGTATTACGTACTTGCATTTGAGAAGAGATACCGTGACGAGACTCCTTCCGCTGACGTAAGAGTAGTTATGCTGGAGGATACAGATCCTCAGCCCATCTATGATGAGTGGAAGAACGGAGCTGCTACCGAGGAAAGCTTTGCTGAACTGTGTGATAAGTACAGTGCAGATACCGCTGCTGACGGCGGCTTCTACGAGCAGATTACTAAGACCGGAATGCAGGATGTTCTTTCTGACTGGCTCTTTGATGAGAAGCGTGCGAAGGGTGATACAGAGATTATCAAGCTTACCGATGCTTACACCTACATCGTATACTATGTAGGACCCAACAAGCCCGAGTGGGAAATCAACATTAACAATATCCTGACAGGTGAGGCAATGGAGGAATATCTTGAGGAGATTTCCAAGGATTACACCGTGGAAGACCCCAAGGGAAATCTGGATTATATCGAGATTCGTGAAAAGGAAGCAGCTGACGCAGCAGCGGCGGCAGAGTCTGAATCCGCAACAACAGAAGAATAAAGTGATTTTACAAGGTCCGAGACCCGGTGATGGGTTTCGGACCTGTTTAATTTAGAATGGGACGACGAGGGGATAGGGAGGTATCTGTTATCGCAGGCACGCTTCCGCTAAAGTTCGCAGCGTAGCGGCACTAGGCTCGAAGGCGCAAGCGCCTTGACCTCGCTAAGGACCGGCGTGCTCAGAATGCGCTGCTTGTGGCAGATAACCATCCTTCCCCTTGCTCGTGCTTATATACTCACAAATAAAAATATGAAATTCAGCGTTGTGTCACATCCCTTTGCGTATTAGGCGAAAATATGTTATGCTGAGATTGTGAAAAACTATAGCATAATGATACAGATAATTAACAGACTTCCCGGTTTGTGTGTATCAAAGACAAGAAAGGTAAAATCATGAGCAAAAAAGTTTTGGTACTGGATATAGACGGAACGCTTACAAATTCGAAAAAGGAAATCACGGCTGCCACCAAGGAAGCCATTCAGGATATTATGCGCAAGGGGCATAAGGTAATCTTGGCCTCCGGCCGCCCCACACCGGGTATGCGTCGGTATGAGAAGGAGCTGGAGCTGGAGAAGTACGGCGGATATCTGTTGTCCTACAACGGAGCAAAGGTGATTGACTGTCGTAGCGGTGAGATTGTGTATCAGCGCCTGCTGCCGCTGACCATGATTCCCGGCCTGTTTGGTTTTGCAAAAGATAACGGCTGCGGTCTGATTACCTATCTGGGTGAGACAGTTATCTCCGCGTTTACTCCCGATGAGTATGTAGCACTGGAGGCACGTATTAACGGACTGCCCATTCAAACTGTCGACAATTTTAAGGAGTTTGTGGATTTTGATATTAATAAATGTCTGATGACGGCACCGCCCGAGGATGCCCTTGATTATGAACTGCATTTGCGGGAAAGATATAAAGAGATATCCAGCATTTACCGCTCAGAGCCTTTCTTTATCGAGATTATGCCCAAGAATGTGGACAAGGCGACCGCTCTTGACCATATGCTTGAGATTATCGGTATGAAGCAGGAGGACACCATCTGCTGTGGCGACGGCTTCAACGATATTTCCATGATAAAGTATGCAGGCGTGGGTGTGGCAATGGGTAATGCCCAGCAGCCGGTAAAGGATATTGCAGATTATATTACCTCAACCAACGATGAGGACGGTTTGGTGGAGGTTATCAAACGTTTTATTTTGTGTGAAGAATAAGGTAGTGACAATATGAAGATTAGGTTGCCCCAGAAGGCAAAGTTTATCATTGATATAATTACAGACGCGGGCTTTGAGGCCTACGCGGTGGGCGGCTGTGTCCGGGATTCCATACTGGGAAGAGACCCGCAGGACTGGGACATCACCACCTCCGCTACCCCCGAGCAGGTAAAGCAGCTTTTTCCCCGCACCATTGACACAGGTATCCAGCACGGAACCGTCACGGTAATGCAGGGGAAGGAGGGCTTCGAGGTCACAACCTACCGTATTGACGGCAAGTATGAGGACAGCCGTCATCCCAAGGAAGTGATTTTTACCCCCAGTTTGACGGAGGATTTGCGCCGCAGGGATTTTACTATCAATGCCATGGCGTACAATGACAAAGACGGACTGATTGATATTTTTGGCGGCATGCAGGACATTGAGAATAAAATAATCCGCTGCGTGGGTGATGCCATGGCGCGGTTTTCAGAGGACGCACTGCGCATCATGCGTGCCATTCGCTTTTCCGCACAGCTTGGCTACACCATTGAGGAGAGTACCGGGGAAGCGATTTCCAAGCTGGCGCCCAATTTGCGCAACATTAGCGCGGAACGGATTCAGGTGGAGCTTACAAAGCTCATGGTTTCTCCTCACCCGGATTATCTGCGGGTTGCGTATGAAACCGGTGTGACGAAAATCGTTTTGCCGGAATTTGACAGAGCCATGGAAACACCTCAGAATCATCCTCATCATAAATACTCTGTAGGAGAGCACATCTTACACTCTCTGACAGAGGTCCCATCGGAAAAAAACCTGCGCCTTGCCATGCTGTTTCATGATATCGGCAAGCCGGACACCATTACGACGGATGAGCAGGGTATCAACCATTTTCACTATCACGCCAAGGTTAGCGCAGAGCTTGCGAGGACCATACTTAGGAGACTTCGCTTTGACAATGACACCATACATACGGTGACAAAGCTGGTATGTTATCATGATTATGGGAATGGTGTAAAAGCAGATATGCGCATGGTGCGCAGGGCAATCAACAAGGTAGGAGAGGATATTTTCCCTCTTTTGTACCCGGTGAAGAAAGCGGATATTCTTGCGCAGAGTGAATACAAGCGGGAGGAAAAGCTTTCCAATCTGGAGAACTGGCAGCAGCTGTATGAAAGGATTTTGGAGGAGAAGCAGTGTGTTTCCCTAAAAACCCTGGCCGTAACCGGCAGTGATTTGATTGCCATGGGGATGAAGCCCGGCAAAGAAATTGGTGAAATCCTGCAACAGCTGTTGGAGACTGTACTGGAAAATCCCGAAGAAAACACGAAAGAACATCTTCTTGCAAAAGCAAGGACTCTTACTAACATACTTTTGTAAATTCCCTCATAAGATAGGTTGTGAACCGAAGGAAAAGCATAAGTGTGTTAGGAGGGTATATAGTGAATGACAGGGCAGCGGGCTTATTGGAGCAATATGAAATAGAGGTGCTTCGCACACGCAAGGGCAGAGGTGCCATCCTGTGCGATACAGACAAAGGATGCCTTATTTTCAAGGAATACGCCGGCAACGAGGCGAGACTTGCCATGCAGAATAAGCTGCTTACCTATATAGGGCAGCAGGAGAAGGTACATACGGAGAGTATCATACCCACAAAGGAGGGAGAGCTTTTCGTAAAGGACCAGGACGATATAAAGTACATTCTGAAGACCTATCCCGAGGGCAGGGAGTGCAATATTTACGACAACGGAGAATGCAGGGAGGCAGTGCGTCACCTGGCACATCTTCACGACTGTATGGAGCTGCCTGCCGAGGAGTGTACACAGCTTGTTTTTTCTCCTGCCAGGGAATACGAAAAGCGCAACAGAGAGCTAAGAAGGGTCCGCAAGTTCCTACAGCAGAAAAGCCAGAAGACGGATTTTGAGATATATCTGAAAAACAGATTTGATTTCTTTTTGGAGCAGGCGCTGATGATAACGGAGGAATGGGAGAGTTATCAGAAGCTTCTGGATTCCGAGAGAGAAAGAGAGAGCACGGTTTCCTTCAGCCACGGGGATTACCAGTATCACAACATTGTTTACAGCGATAAAAAGTGGCACATCATCAATTTTGAAAAATGCATGGCGGACAGTCCTGTCAGAGACCTGCATCTGCTTTTCCGCAAGCTTTTGGAAAAGAGCAACTGGTCCGTGAGTCTGGGCGAGGAGCTGTTAAAGACCTACGAGAAGGAGCGCCCCATCTCCGCCATTCACTATATAGACCTGTATTACCGGCTGGCATATCCGGAGAAGTTCTGGAAGATTGTGAATTTCTACTATAATTCCGGCAAGGCATGGATACCGGAGCGCAACCGTGAGAAGCTTTTGAAGCTTGTAGCACAGGAGGAGGAAAAACAGCACTTTCTGGAGGAAGTGTTTTGCAGTGTAAGACGCAGATAAAGAAACGAGGAATACCATGACATATGTTGTATCAGAGAAAAACAAAAGAAAACGGGGGCTGTGTGCAGCAATATTCTTATCCGCAATCATGCTTCTTTGCGCCTGTGGGCCTAAGGGAGAAGATACCCCGGATGAAAAGCAGAGCATAGAGAGCAGTCAGGCAGAAACGGAGCGTGTGGATACCGGATTTATCCTGACGGGACCGGACAGCTTTGATTCCGCGGATACTGCCCTTTTGGTGAATAAGGATAAGGAGGAAAATACGGTTACCTTCTTAAACCTTGAGCTGGGAAGGCGGTACACCCTGTCCTACGACGGTACCACAAGGCTTTACGACAAATACGGTGAGAGCGTTTCCATGGACCAGCTGCCCAAGGGCAGCATCGTGGATGTTACCTTTCTAAAGTCCAAAAAGCACCTGACCACCATGCAGCTTTCCGACAAAGCGTGGAAATACGAAAATGTGGAGCGCTACGAAATCAATACCGTGCGGGGTGAAGTGAGCATCGGCAGTGAGGTTTATAAGCTGAGCCCCAATACCCAATACCTGTCCGGAGGCAGGGATATTGAACTGATGGATTTGAACCCCACGGACATTGTAAGCTTTCAGGGTCTGGACAGCACCGTGCTCAGCGTTACGGTGGAGAAGGGCCACGGTTATCTGCGCCTGGTAAACGACACCAATTTCGTGGGTGGCTGGATAGAAATCGGCCAGACTCAGATACAGCGCATTACGGAAGATATGCTGCTTGTGGTGGCAGAGGGCAGCTATCAGGTAAATATCAGCCACAACGGTGGCGGCGGCATCAAAAACGTAATCATCAACCGCAACGAGGAGACCACGCTGGACATCGGTGACTTGGTGATTCCCGAGCCGGAGAAGGGCATGGTAATCTTTACGTTAAGCCCCTCTTCTGCGGAGGTTTATATCGACGGTGTAAAGACAAGCATTGCCGAACCGGTTACCTTAGAGTATGGTATCCATCAGCTGATTGCCAAGACAGACGGCTACAAATCCGTCACCCAGTACATCCGGGTAAATCAGGAATCCGTGGGTGTGAATGTGGTGCTGGACCCCATCAGGGATGAGGAAGAGGAGGAGAGCAGCGAAAGCTCCACCGAATCGGAAACCACCACGGATTACTACAAGGTATACATCGACGCACCGGAGCAGGCGGAGGTGTACCTGGATGGCAACTACGTCGGTATTTCCCCCTGCAGCTTCAAGAAAGTGGCGGGCTCCCATGTCATCACCCTGCGCAAAAACGGCTATCAAACCAGAAGCTACACCGTTCAGATAGATGATGAGGAAAAGGATATTTCCTACTCTTTTGTGGATTTGGTGCCGGGCAGTGATGTGCCGGAATCCGTTTTTGATACGAATCCCTAGGAAGAAAGACAAAATTCAGTAAATATGGGCAAAAAACCTTGACAAATTGTCTAAAAACGGATATATATAGAATAGACGTTTCGATAAGGAACATCTGGAAAAATACAAACTAGAAAACTCACTATAGGAGGGTATCATATGAACAAGACAGAATTAGTTGCAGCTATGGCTGAGCAGGCTGGTCTTTCCAAGAAGGACGCAGAGAAGGCATTAAAGGCTTTCACCGATGTAGTTGCAGACGAGTTAAAGAAGGACGGAAAGGTTCAGTTGGTTGGCTTCGGTACATTCGAAGTTTCCACCAGAGCTGCAAGAGAGGGTATCAACCCTGCAACTCAGAAGCCTATCAAGATTGCTGCTTCTAAGGCACCTAAGTTCAAGGCTGGTAAGGCATTAAAGGATATGCTCAACGCATAATCACACCAATCAATAAGCAAGAATGATTTCAGAGAACCTTTCGGGGTTCTCTGTTTTTCGATATAAGAAATTATGCAAAAGCGGACGACGTCAGATATTCGCTTTTACATGGGGGAGAAGATGAAGATTGGGATTTGTGATGATGAAAAAATTTATAGGGAAGCCGTAAAAGCAGAATGTTTAAAATATTTTGACTCTCAGTCAATTATTATGGAAATGTTTTCTTCCGGAACAGAGCTTCTGAAAGAGGGAAAGAAATTTGACGTACTATTTTTGGATATAGAAATGCCGGGGGAGGATGGAATTACAGTAAAGGATGCACTTCAAAGAAAAGGCAGTTCTGCCCGGATTGTTTTCCTGACCAGTCATGAGGAACGCATGCGGGAGGCTTTCGGGAAAAATGTAATAGATTTTCTGTCTAAACCGTTAAACACACAGGAATTTCAAAATGTGATGAAAAAGATTCTTCGCGATATAGCCGGTAAGGTGATAGAGGTGGAAGAAAATAATAAATTTACAACCATTCCTGTTAAGACAATCAAATATATAGAAGCACAGGATAAATATACACTTGTAGTTACAGATACAGATGAGCTGCTGTTTCGAAAACCCATTAAGGATTGGGAGGTAATGTTGGAGGGTGAATGGTTTTGTCGCATCAGTAAATCCTTCTTGATTAATTTGGAACTGTTTACGTGGGGTAAGGATGAAGTCCTGATAGACGATAAAAGGATTAAAATAGGCAGAAAGTACAAGAATATAGCTATGGAACAATATAAGGAGTTCTTACGGAAGAAAGCAGAGGCGCTGTAAATATGGATATAGGTATTAGTATACTATATTATTTAATTTTCACGACGGAAATGTTGATTCTTGATAATATTCTGTTCCATGACAGAACCAAGGATAAGAGAAGATATTTGTCAGCCGGGATTCTATACATAACCGTAATGATATTGACTATCGCGTATAATGATTATTATTTGCCGCCGGTCGGGGCGTGTCTGTATGTAATGGTATTTATGTTACTATTAGAAAGTAAATGGTGGCATCGGCTGCTACATTGTCTTATTACATTTTTGATAGCAGGCAGTGTAGAAACAGTGTTGACAGTGATAATGCATCGAATTCCCATGTACAGTCAATATGTATGGCCATATGAGTATCCTGATATTCTGATGGAAGGGATTGCGGTATTGCTGTCTATTACCCTTGTTCACAGAAAAGGACTTAAGCAGTTTTTAGAACGCTGTAAGGTATTAAAATGGTATCAGCTTGCAGCAATAGCCATGATTATTTTAGGAGGAACTGCTTTGCTGGCATATGGAAATATTGTGGCACATATGGACTTCTGGGATGGCAGAGGTATGACCATCCAATGGATTATCTTAGTATTTGTTGTGATTATCTTTATTGGAATCATCTGGTTTGTGTACGGAAGTTATGATAAGGATTATTATCAAAAGCAAAATGCCTTGAAGGCGGAGCTTCTGGATGCACAGAAAAACTACTATGACAGCATGTACCAAAACGATTTGGAGATGCGGAAATTTAAGCACGACATCAGGGCACAGCTGGGATGTCTGTATCAGCTTCTGGAGGAGGGAAAAGCAGAAGAGGCAAAGGAGTACTTGGGTGCAATTGAAAAGAATTACACACAGATCAAAGAAATTAAGATGAAGACAGGTATATATGTATTGGATCTGGTTATAAATCAAGCCTATGTCAGAGCTAGAGAAAAGGGAATTTCATTCCATTTAAAGGGAACAATTAAAACGGAAAAAGCATTTAATACATATGACTTGTGCAGTATCTTTTCCAATGCACTGAATAATGCCATAGATGCCTGTGAAAAAATTGAGAATCAGGAGAAAAAAATAGAGATTGTACTTCTGGAACATAGTGATACTCTGCGGATAAGCATATCAAATCCGGCAACAGAGGAAATGTATCAGACGATAATAAATAGCAAAACAACAAAGGAAGACAAAAGGAATCATGGTCTGGGAATAGGTAACATCCGCATGGCGGTGGAACGAAGTCATGGCCAGGTAGAATACCGATATCAAGAAGGAATTATCACCCTGGAAATATATCTGTAATAGTGAACACGCACTGAGAAATTGTAGTATTTCTCAGTGCGTGTTTGCATTTCACGACAAAATTCTGCACTTCACGACATAGTCGTTGAGAGGGGCGTAATCCGTGTGTTACGTTTGCAGTGAGGTTATTATAATGCACGGGAGGGTAAAAGTATGTTTGATATTTGGAAATGGTTGTTTGGCTAGGAAGATGTAGGCGATATAAATGTACATTTATATACAATGCGATGGTTGCAAACATTGCATGAAGTATTTGACAGAAGGGAGTGGTAATATTAGGGGGAGCATGATATATTTATAACTGTAAACTATTTGATTTGAGATTTTGGAGGAAACTAATGAAAAAGACCAAAAAAGTTAAATTAATGCTAATAATGCTACTGGCAAGTATAATGTTACTTGCTTCTATGATGGTAAGCGCGGAGGAAAAATGTCCTTGCGGAGGTTCTCATATTGCATCACAGGAAAAGTATGCATATACAAGAACCGCATATCCTGGTACACCGCATCCAGTTGCGGGATGGAAGTATACGCCAGAGGAAGGTATTGTACCGGCAACTTTGTCATGTGCGACAATGGTTTTTATTGACGTCAAGTATCGTGATTGTAGAAAGTGTGGTACAAGACTTACAACCTACGAAGTTCCAAGAATAGAATGTGCATGTAATTAGTAAGTAATGTATACCAACAGAGGAGAACAATCAATGGAGTGGTTGAAAAGAGTTATTTTATGTACAATACTTTTATGTGGTCTCCTTGCAGGGTGTGGTCAGACACAGTCTAACCACACCCTGGCTAATACTGCTACGGATACCAAATCAGAAAAAGATATTTATTATCTGGAATCAATAAATATACCTGACGCAAAGGATACTTTTTCCGAATATTTGCAAAAGGGCGGCAGAATCGAAGAAGCAAATACTATTTTAGCTGAAGGAAATATATACCGTGCGGTTATGCTGTATGATGATTATAAGAACAGCATCCAGATTTTGGGAGCACCCTATAAGGAATGGATAACCTATTTGATTGATTTTACAGAGTGGGAAAAAGATTACATATGGTTTATTCATAAAATTTGTGATGTTCAACAAGGAAGAATACTGGTTTTACTAACAGATGGTGAAAATTATGCATTAGGAAGTTGGGATGAGGAAAACGGTGCACATATTGTAAAGAAGCTATCAGAAGAGGATGGAGATGTTAAGGTTCTGTCAGATGGAGTATTTCAATTTGGAGAGAATGGAACGCTTTATTCCCACTCTATATACGATATGGAAAATCAGATTTTTAGCTATAATGCACAGTGGGATGATAAAAGTGTGTTGCATCCGGAAGAGAAAGTGATTCAGCTTTTGTGGGATAATGTAGAAAGGGAAATACTTTACTGCGGAAAAAAGGGAGATATACCGGGAGTATATAGTCTTGCAGAAAAGAGACTGCTGTATTCTCTGGAGGGGACAAAGTGGGCTTCCGGATACGGCTATTGTGCATTGTCAGAAAAGGAAAGGTATGTGTCAGATGTACAAGGGGTTTGGATGCCAGATAAGGAAGAAAAACCAAAGCTGTTGGCAGAGTTTTTGTCTGTGGATTATGTGCCGGATAAGGTGTATGGAATGACGGTGAGTCAAGATGGTGTGCCTTTGGTCCTGGTAAAGGAAGATGAAACGCTGGGGTTATTTGGAATATATAAAGGAGAAGAAAAGCGGGAAAAACAGGAGTTATATTTAACGGTGGATTATCTGTCACCTTTTTGGAAAAAACAAATTGCTGCGTATAATAAGCAAAGTAAACAATACCGAGTGATAATTGAAGAGTTAAGTAATATAGATGAACGCACGTTATTACAGATGGAGATTACTACCGGTAAGGGCCCGGATATGATACAGGATTATCTGTTGGATGTAAATACTTATGCAGAGAATGGATATTTGTTGGATTTGACAGAAGCATTACAGGAAGAAAACAAGAGCCTGCTAGAGTCAGTTAATAACAGTTATAAAGCACCTATTGCCTGTTGGCTTGATACTTTAGTGATAAACAAAACAAACATGGCAGATAAAGCAAGTTGGACCATAGATGAAATGATAGAAATAGTGGAAGCAAGTCCGGCAACTGTGTTTTGGACCGGCGAAGACCCTGCTATATTGGTTAGTAGTCTGATATTTAGTGATGTAGCTTCCGACCGTTTTATTAATCATCAGCAGGGAGTTTGTTATCTGGATGGAGAAGAATTCCAAAATATTTTGATTTTTACAAAAGAATATCTCAATACAAATGCAGGTAACAAAGACGGAATGCGTGTACAGTCGGGGGAGATATTTGCATATCCCTTATACTTGGATGGAATGTATTGGCAAAACTTTGTAAGTGGTATGTTTCAGGGTGAGGACTATTATATAGGTTATCCATCAGAGTCGGGAAGCGGTCATTTCATATGCACAAATGCTATCGTAGTGAATCGTGCAACAAAGCACCCGGAGGGAGTGATAGACTTTATCAAATATTTGCAATCAGAGGCAGTACAGGACAACTTAGCAAAGACGGTTTTGGAGGGAGATTCTGAAGGGTATCCGATACGAGAAGCCTCTTTAGAAAAAGCAATGCATATGGCAACGCAGAAAGAGAAGATGTCAATACAGGCAGTATATTTGGGCGTATCATTCTATCAAGAAGGGATTACGCAAGAAAAAGCAGAGGAGCTGTTGGAGGTATTTCGAACAGCACAACCGAAAGACACAAGGAATGATTTTGTGTATTCCATTCTTTCAGATGAACTTCCGTTGTTTATTGCGGGAGAGCGAACAGTAGAACAGACCGCTCAAATAATTCAAAACCGTGTACAATTATATCTGGATGAGAACTACTGATAAAGGGAAGGGAGTATAAGGGAAATGATGAAATGGGGTAAGTGTATCTCTTTACTTGGTATGCTTTTCGTATTATCCCTGACCTGCTGTGCAAAGCAGACCGGTACGGAAGCTTCGGATACAGTGCCGGAAAACATTCAAATACAACATGTTGACTGGGCACAGGGATTTAAAGTCGGTGCTGTGACAGAAGGCGGAGAATATCATTTGTGTGATTATACGGATATGATGTCGGTTCCGGAGGATGACAGAAGTACGCAGAGTGATATTGTTTATATTGGAAAAGGGCAGTCCTCCGATTTTTATATGACTTATCCTAAATTAAGTGAGGAGGATTCGGAGGAGCTACCGGAACATATTTACATCGTTACAACAGATGAACAGGGAAATAAAGTAAAAGAAACCGACATTTATTTTGAATTGGATGCACTGGGAGAGATTTGTCGTCCGGTGGGACTCTGGGTGGATGATGCGGGTAGATTTTTTACGTTGCGAATAGAAAGCTATATTTTATCGGTTTATGCTTTTGATAATAATGGAAAGGGTATTTGTTCTTTTGATAAAATGAGTAGGGAGGATATTATTTGCCGGCCTGTTCAGGATAATACGGGACGGCTTTTTCTTCCTGTGATTGATAAAAGCAAAAAAAATACCAGATTATTATATCTGAATAACGAAAATCAATGGAGCGAACTTGCCATAATAGAGGGCGAAACCATTGAGCACTGGTATGCCATGTACGAAAATGTAATGTATTATGGGGATTCCGGCAAGCTTATCAGGTGGGATGTGTTTACCGGTAAAAGAGAGTCGGTTCTTTCGCTTACGGAGAATGGGTTGAGTAGTCCTGAAAATATCAGTATTTCTTTCGGAGATGACGGAGAAGTATATCTCAGATATAATGGTATTATAAATGCGGATTATATGGTTCGATTGGCATCGGGAGAGATGAAGGAAGAAATTTTAACAGTTGGTGCCACTTGGCAATATGATACGGCACCGGCTGCCATACGGGAAGCGGAGTTTTTTGCAAGAAACAACGGTGTGCGCTCAGAGGTAATGCAGGAGCCCTCCCGTCTATTGATAGATATGGTAAACGGAAAGGGTCCGGATATACTTCTGGTATCCCATGAAGAGCTTGTGGAATTACAGGAGAATGAAGCACTTCTGGATTTGCGGGAGGTAATATCTGAGGAACAAATTCAGGCGTTTATACCACAGGCAATAGATGCAGGAACCGTGGATGGCGTGTTTTGCGGATTGCCGGAAGGTTTTTCCTTAAATACAATGTTTGTGCGTGGTGATACTTGGGACAAGGACGGATGGACACTGGATGATGCACTTGCTATGCAGCGGAGTTTACGGGATAAAAGCGTTTTTGAGACGGATGCACAGAATATGGTGATTGATTGGCTTTCTATTGGAATAGTTAGGGATTTGGAGCAGAGAAAATCCCGTTTTGTGGATTGGGAAAACGGAGTCAGCCGCTTTGAGGAGGAAGGTTTTCATAAATATCTTGAAGAAATTAAGCAATTGGGAGAGAATATAGAAAGAGAACAATCCAATTTTTGCGGTGACCTTACGCAGGTTATGGAAAAAGAGATATTTGCCGTAGAAAAGGGAGATGGTCCATATGGTTATGTTTCATTGATGAATCATTATAGTGGTGAATTAAAGGCGTTGGGATATCCGGCGGAAGACAGAAAGGGCAATTATCTGACAGCGAGGAGTTTACTCGTGGTAAATGCCAGGGTAAGTGAGGAAAAGAAGGAGTTAATTCGGGGGTACATAGAGCATTTACTGAGTCCGCGGGTACAGTTGGAATTATCGATGGACAATGTAAGTATCATTGACGGTTTCTTTTGTGACCATGTTTTCTTTGATGAGGATGCAGAAAGCTATTATTGGGAGTATCAGGGACTACGTTCAGATTTGTATGTTAAGAAGCTGTATGTGGAGGATTTTGAGAAAATTTTGGAAAGCGCCACAGTGACAATCGGTGACAGAAATATCATCAATATATTGGGTGAGGAATTAGGTCCCTATTTAAGCGGCGACCGTTCCGCCCTTGACGTAACCCGCAAAATCGACAACCGCGTACAGCTATATCTGGATGAGAACTACTGATTCATAAAAGGGAGAATCATAAATAATGAAGAGAGCATTTAGAGAATTTTTTATTAGTATTTTTTTACTTGCAATAATTATAGTTACCGGATGCGGTTCAGAGAACACTACAATAAAAAATGATTTACTGTCAGGAGAACAGGGAGAGTCAACGCATTATTATAGTATGGAAAGCAGAGATTTGGGAATTACACCGGATTATCAGCCGGCGTCTACTTCCTTTGTTCTGACAGATAACGCTCTCTTCATTTATGATGTTAAGCAAAAAAAGTTTTTTGAGACAAAAATGGAATCAGAAGCGTCATTGACGGAGCTTGCAGTGAATGTTGAGGGGGCATCTGTACAGGCATATACGATAGATGATAATAATACTGTTTATTGTATAGGACAGCATGACGAGGGATTCCATTTTTTTGCAGCGTATTTAAAAAGCGGAGAACAGCTTTGGAAAAAAGAGTTTGATGCAAAAGAGAGTGAAATATTTAAATTGATCAGCGACGAAAACGGCAATTTTTATGCTCTTTCCACGGAATATGTATTCCTATTTGATGAAAACGGAGTATATATGGGGGAAATAGCATGTCCGGAAAAGAGTTTTTGCGATATTAGCAAAACAAAATCAAAGGATATATATGTTTCTTTTTATGGTGAAAATGATAATGCTATCGTTATTGCCAAGGTGGATAATACATACAAAAAACTGATAGAGGAAAGCGTATTTACAGGGAATGGTTTTTTGTGTCAGGGACAGGCAGATACATTGCTCCTTAGTGATGGTAAGGGACTCTTTTCTTTTAGACCGGACACACAGGTCGTAGAAAAATTAATCAGTTATGCAGATTATAATATCGATAGTGGAAAGATACAGACAGCACTACAAAAGGATGACGGAAATATTGTTTTGATAAGCTGGGAGCTTTTGAATCAAGGTGCGCCGGTGGAGATGATTATATTCAGTGAAAGCGACAAACCGATTCCGGCTGAAGATGACAAACAAATTGTTACAATGCTTTGCTTACAGGCAGATGCAGATGAAGAATTCGGTTATGGTAAAATAGTTAGTGATTTTAACAGGCAAAGCGAAAAATATCGGGTTGTTTTTGAGACAGTACCTGTAACGGATAGCATATATTCTTCATTTCATGCCAGACTTTCAAAGAAAGAAAGCGCAGATTTATTAGTAGTAAATGATTATATTGAATTGGAAAAATACCAGAAACAAGGATATTTAGAGGATTTAACGCCATATATAGAAAAATCGGAAAATATCAGTAAAGATGACTATTTACAAAAGATTTTGAACTGTTATACGATAAATGAAAAGCTTTATGGAATGGGTCAGACTTTTTCTATTAGAACTTTAAACGGACGAGCTTCTGAGCTGGGCAACACTCCGGGATGGACCGTAGAGGAATTTTTGACGTGGCTTAAGGAGAATCCGGATGCCAAAGGATATATCATTTCAAAAGAGATTGTATTAGAATATATTTTGAAAGGAATGGATGTTGCAGGGATTGATTTTGAAGGCGCAGAATTTAAATCGATTCTGGAAAAAATCAGTCAATTACCATTGGAAGAAGAGATACATATTACAGATTGGTATGAGGTTCTGGAAAGCGGGAACCCCATATTACAGGAAACAACTTTAGGGTATTTTGGAGATATATCTTCTACCGAGTCAGATTATCAGGATCAAGTGGTATATAAAGGTTATCCCAATACAGAGGGGGTACCCAGATATTATATTTATACCAATGATTTAATAAGTATCCTGAGTAAAAGTGAATGTAAGGAAGGCGCGTATGCCTTTTTGGAATATTATTTGTTGCATCCTTGCTTATCTGAAATAACATATTATACAAAAAGGGAAGACTTTGAATCCGGTATAGAATATGCAAGTGACAACTACTACACAATACTTACTGAAGAATTAACTGAAGAAAAGGTTCCTATGTTGACATCGGAACAAAAGGAACAGCAACTTGAGATTATTGAATTAGCAATACCGGATACCCTTGATAATCAGACGATTCGTTCTATTGTAGTAGAGGAGGCAGGCGGCTATTTTGCCGGAGATAAGACATTAGAGGACATTTGTCATATCATCGACAACCGCGTACAGTTATATCTGGATGAGAACTACTGATAAAGGGAAGGGAGTATAAGGGAAATGATGAAATGGGGTAAGTGTATCTCTTTACTTGGTATGCTTTTCGTATTATCCTTATCCGGCTGCGCAAAGCAGCCGGAGCAGGTAAAGGGCATAGAGGATACCGTAGTAAAGACAGAGGTGGACTGGGAGCAGGGCTTCACCGTGGGAGAAGTAAAGGAGGGACAGGAGTGGAACACTTGTGATTTCCAAAGGATTTCCCTGACTCATATCGGAGAGGGTGATTATACGGGTGGAAGTGTTCGGACAGATAACCTCAGGGGATATGTGGAAACGGCAGTTTATAAAACGGAAGAGAGTGAAAATTATTATGTAAAGCGTTTTTCTCCGGAGGGTACAGAGCTTGGCGAAGTATTTCTGGACGGTAGTAATTGGGGTGTGGAAGATATTAATATTTTTGCCTATGATGTTGTAGGAGACAGGATGTATTTCGGTATTATGCAAAGGAGTGAAGAACAAAGCTCCTTTCGCCTTCCTGCGCATGTATACATTGTAATGACTGATAGCAACGGAAAGTGGTTAAATACGGTAGATATCAGTGCCGGGCTGGCATCTCTGGGATGTGATAATGCTCCGGCATTTTTTGAAGTGGATGGGGACGGATACATATATGTCCGGACATGGAACGACAATCAACAGGCAGTATTATATGTTACGGATAAGGAAGGAAAAGGGGTTCTATCTTATCAGTGTGATACCCCTGCAATGGATTCCATATTTACGCCTGTGCGGGATAATCATGGGCGATTATTTATTCCCATTTATAGGGTGGGCGAAAAAGCAACCCTTTTGCTATGGAAAAATTCTGTAAACCAGTGGCAGGAGCTTGCAAGGATAGAAGGCAAGACGGTATCCGATTGGTACGGTATGGAAGATAATTTTGTATATTACAAAGAAGGATACATGCTTGTGAGGTGGGATGTCGCGACAGGTGAAGGGGAATATTTGTTAGATTTGAAGAAGAATGATTTTGAGAGTATTTCGGGAAGTTGTATAGTTGCAATAAATACAGAGGGTAAGCTGTACTTGCGCAATTGTTCTATGGGGCAGGATTGGGTGGTGCGCGTTACTTCAGAAGTGCTGCCATACAAGGCCCCACTGGTGTTTGGAACCAGATCGGGAGGACCTGTGGTTGATGCAGTCATGGCGGAAGCTGTTATGTATTCACGTGAGTACTCTGTTCCTGTAGTAGTACAGGATGAAAGTGATAAATTTTCAGAAAGCCGTATGTTGATGGATATGGTGAACGGGAAGGGCCCCGATATCATGTGTGTAAGTCGCAGTGATATGAAAAATCTGCAAAGCAATGATGCGCTTCTTGATATTGGTGAATTAATACCGGAAGAAGTAAAAGAAAGTCTTTTGCCACAGGCATTAGCGTCGGGAACAATGGATGGAGAACTTTATGGCATTCCGGTTGATATGAACCTGCATGTCATGTTTGCAAATAAAGAATTGTGGAACAGGAAGAGCTGGACATATGAGGAAGTGTTTGAAGTTTTAGAGCGAAATCCTCAATTAGAATATATCTTTACAAGTGGGTGGTCGTTTACTTCTTCCGTAAGTTATTTGTTTATTTATGACCTATTGCAGGGGAAGTCAAGATTTATAGATTGGGAGCATAATGTCAGTCGTTTTGAAGAGATGAAATTCCATGAGGTCTTAGAAATGCTGAAGCCATATGAAATAAGGGCATTAGCTTCGGAGACAGACGGTGGAAAAGATGCATTTCTTTCCGGAACTGCTTTGGGATATGCGGATACAAATTGTGGTCCGTTTCTATTTATATATTTGATGAATTTGTTTGGTGATAATGTTCATACGTTGGGACTTCCGTCAGAGGACGGAAAAGGAGTTTACTTAGAGGCAGGAAATTATCTGGTAGTAAACGCTAATGTGAGTGAGGATAAGAAAGAAGATATCAAAGGATTTTTATTATGTATGTTGAACGAGGAAGTTCAGAGAGAAATCTCGAAAGATTCTCTTAGTGTTATAGAAGGTCTTGTGTACGACGAGTTGGAAGATAATATCTGTTATGATGAATCTACAGGGGATTATTACTATGAAATACTTGATAATGTGCGTATGGTAATAGAGGTTGCGGCAGACGGAACCGCCTATATGGAGGACTACAAGGAATTAATAGAAAATGCTCAAGTGTTGACATATGAGAAGGAAGAGGTGTTGTCAATGATAGGAGAGGAATTGCAGGCTTTCTTCTCCGGCGAGCGTACCGCTATTGATGTCACTCGCAAAATCGACAACCGCGTACAGCTATATCTGGATGAGCAGGGCTAAGGAATGCTTGTCAGGAACCTGCGGATGTGGTATGATTTTAACCCAAGGAAGGTTTTATGCAAGGAGGTTACCCATGAGATTAGACAAGTATTTGAAGGTATCAAGATTAATCAAGCGCCGTACTGTTGCAAACGAGGCTTGCGACAGCGGCAGAGTACTGATAAATGATAAGCCTGCCAAGGCTTCTGCCAATGTGAAGGAAGGAGATATCATCACTATCGCCTTCGGCAATAAGGAGGTCAAGGTGGAGGTCTTAGATGTACAGGAGACTGTGCGCAAGGAGGAGGCAAAAGAGCTGTTCCGTTATCTGTAATAATTGCTGCTGCCAGTTCATATATTGTAACAGGCAGCAGTATTTTATTACATATAAAGGGGGACTCTATGGAGGATTTAAGTACAAACACACGGATGCACAAGGTATCTATGACAAACCGCCGCTCCTGTGCCATAAGCGGGGTAAATGATGTGTTGTCCTTTGACATTCACGAGATTTTGCTGGAGACGGAGCAGGGAATGTTAATGATAAAGGGCGACGATTTGCATGTGAACAGACTGACCCTGGATAAGGGGGAGGTGGATGTGGACGGCAGAATTGACAGCTTTACCTATTCGGATGTGGCAGGCAGCAGCGGACACAAAAGCGAATCATTGCTTGCAAAGCTGTTCCGGTAGAGGAGCAGCATATGGCAGCTGAAAATGAATTTTTACTACATGCCCTGTATATGGGCATTTTTGTTACCTTTGTCTATGATATTCTGCGGATTGTGCGGCGGGTAATTCCGCATAATGGTTTCTTTGTTTCTCTGGAGGATTTGGGATTCTGGATATATTGTGCTCTGGAGGTCTTCCTGATGATGTATCATGAGAGCAATGGGACACTCAGATGGTTTGCTGTGTTGGGTGCCTTTGTGGGTATGTTTTCCTACAAAAAACTGATCAGTCCTTATCTGGTGAAATATGTATCTTTGCTTATATGCAAGATGATAGGACCGATAGTAAAATTTGGTAAGTTTCTGGCAAAACCCATTAGGAAGGGTGCGATGAAGCTAAAGAATACAGCAGGCAAGGCAAAGAATCGGACCATCGGCAAAAACAGCCGTCTTAGGTGGGTTCTCAAAAAGAAGTTGACGTTCCTGGTGAAAATGCTTAAAATGACATTATGAGGGCTATGTCTTTTAGACGATACGGGTATCTGACCGTGGGAATGGAGAATTTTATGGCAAAGAGAAAAGTGGCCTATCGCAAGAGAGTGCAGAACCGCTTCAGTATGTTTCTTGTGTCATTGGTCGTGTTATTGATTATTATAGTGGTGGCAGTAAAGGGTGTAGAGCTGCATGAGAAGCTGGATGCCCGTAATGCTGAGCTGGCACAGCTGAATACTCAGCTGGAGGCTGAGAAGAAGCGTGCTGAGGAAATTAAGGAATTTGAGAAGCGTACTCAGACATTGGGTTATGCAGAGGAAGTTGCCAAGGATAAACTGGGAATGGTGTACGAGGGCGAAATTGTATTTACAGAGGAATAGTGTGAAATGTTTGAGAGCGACTGAAAAGTTGCTCTTTTTTTAATATTTCTATTCCCTTTTTGGAATAATTGTGTTATAATTGCTAAAAGAGTATGACAATTGAAGTCTTTAGGGCTTTTAAATACGTCATTTTACAGGAGGAATACTATGGGTAAGAAACAAACAGAAGCAAGTCTCAGACTTCAAAACATGAAAATGGAAAAGAAATTTTTAAAGGCCTTTAATAAGGTTATTGTAGGGGCACTCCTTACGGCAGTGGTTGCCATTGCCGGTATCCTGTTCCTCAACATTATCCCGGCAAAGAATGTAATGGGCGGTATAGTGGTTATAATCTTGATATTGGTTGTCACATTTTTGAACATCGCAATAAGTTGTCTTGTTTCGAAGCATCTCTCCAAGAGTGTGGCGGTTCCGATACAGGAGATAAAGGCTAATGTACAGAAGTTGAGTGCCGGTGAATTGGATTTCACTATTGAGTATCGCAGTCAGGATGAAATCGGAGACCTTGCACATGAATTGAGAAAGGCTAGTTCCATCATCAAGGCAGTAATTACCGATTCAGGTTATATATTGGGCGAGATGGCAGAGGGAAGATTTAATGTTTCTTCTCAGGCACAGGACAGCTATGTAGGTGACTTTGGAGCATTGCTTACCGGTTTAAATAAGTTAAGTGATAAGATGGATGATACCATCCGTCAGATTAAGGATGCTTCCGAAAGAGTATATGTGGGCTCCTCTCAGTTGGCAGAGAGTGCACAGGATTTGGCAGAAGGAGCAACCGATCAGGCAGGTGCGGTAGAAGAGCTTACCGCTACCATTGAAGATGTTTATCATATCTCTGAGGAAAGTGCTGAGAATGCAAACAAGGCGGCTACAAGTGCAAAGGCTTCTGCAGAGGATGCTAAGCAGAGCAGAGAAAAGATTAACCAGCTTACAGAAGCTATGGAGCGTATTACTGATACGTCCAGAGAGATTGAGAATATCATTGCAGCAATTGAAGACATTGCATCACAGACCAATCTGTTATCATTGAATGCTTCCATTGAGGCGGCAAGAGCCGGAGAGGCAGGAAGAGGTTTTGCGGTAGTTGCAGATCAGATTGGTAAGCTTGCAGCAGACAGTGCACAATCCGCAGTTACTACCAGAGAGTTAATCAGCAAATCCCTTGAGGAGATTGAGGGTGGTAACAGAATTGTTGAACATACCATGGAATCCATCAATACAGTATTGGCAAATATGGAAGCCTTCGCAGGAATGGCATCCGGTGCTGCAGATGCATCCCGTGTACAGGCTGATATGCTGAATCAGGTTGTAGCCGGAATTGAGCAGATTTCCAACGTAGTTCAGAGTAATTCTGCAGCTGCTCAGGAAAATAATGCAGTCAGCGAGGAGCTTGCGGCACAGTCCGTTGGTTTGAGTGAGTTGATTGAAAAGTTTGTACTTCGCGACTAAAAGTAAATGATTGTAGAGCCGCCGTTCAATGTTATTTTGAATGGCGGTTTTTTAATGTTATAAAGGAAATTAAGGAAATTTATGTCGCAAAAAATGAAGGCAGGGTCTCCTCAATTTGACAAAAAAACATGGCATCAGGTCACTATAATCAGATGCAGTGTCAAAAGAAAGTGAAACGATAGGAGGCAATATGGCGATTATTTTAGACAGAAAAAAGGAAGACTTATACAGCACGCAGGTATCCGATATGTGCAGACACAGACTGCTTAACTATGCGGATACCTTCAGTGAGCTTGCGAAAAGCTTTAACAGGGAATTTACTTATAGCGGAAACGATAGGCAGAGTATATTGGATGCGCGGAAGTTCTGGGAAAGCAGGCAGGTTATATGCAGTAATCTGGATGAGGTTTCCCGGATTATCAGAACGGTAGCGGGAGAGGTGTTTTCCTTTCAGCCTTTGGAGGATAAAAAGAGAAAGATCCTGGTACACGCGCTTAGGGCGGAGGGCATTGTTGTGGAGGATATCTGTTACATACCCAATGTTGCGGGAGATAAGGCGGTAGGCATTACCATGTACACGGAGAAAAAGGGAGGTATACATGCCGGAGAGGTGGCGGATATGCTATCCGTTCTTTTGCGTGAAAATATTGAGGTGTCCGTGACCAGCCCTTATCTGGTGGACAGGCAAAGCCGCAGCTTTATTTTTGTGACGGAGGCAAAATATATTGCCCTCACGGGCTTTGCACGGGTGGTAAAGGAGGATGAGACCATATCAGGGGATAACTATTCCTTTTTGGAATCCGAGCGTGGAAAACTGACCATGATACTTTCTGACGGGACCGGCTCAGGAGAAAAGGCATCAGGGGACAGTGAAAAGGTGCTGGATTTATTGGAGAAAATGCTGGAGGCAGGATATTCTATGGACACCGCGGTCAATCTGGTAAACTCCGCTCTTTTTGCGGAGGGAGAGGAGCAGAATCATCCCACACTGGATATTTGCGATATTAATTTGTACGACGGAACCTGTGAATTTTGCAAAGTAGGCGGTGCGGCATCCTTTGTAAAGCGGGAAAAGCAGGTGAGAATTATAGAGGGAGGCAGTCTGCCCCTTGGCATTTTCCAGTCCGTGCAGCTGCAGCAGAACCGTTTCCGTCTGCAAAGCGGTGACATTGTAATCTTAATGTCTGATGGAGTGCTGGATGCCTTTGGAGACTGTGAATATGAAAATGCCATGGAGCGTGCAATTTCTGAACTCGAAGAACAGAATCCGGGTGTGATTGCCGAGCGCCTGTTGCAGCTTGCCATCCGTGTGGGAAAAGGACATATCCGGGATGATATGACGATTTTGGTGGCAGGTGTGTGGGAAAAAAGCGAGAACGCTTGATTTTTACGGCATTTTGAGCTAACATTTAATCAATATGAAAGCGACAAGACAGACGGAAGAAAAAGTGTTTTCCTTTATGGAGGAGCACCATATGCTAAAGCCCGGAGACCGGGTGGTGGCGGGGATTTCCGGAGGGGCAGACTCGGTTTGCCTCTTATTTCTGTTGCGTGCTTATGCAGGAAGGGTGCCGATTACTTTGACAGTGGTGCATGTCAATCACGGTATCCGCAAAGAAGCGGCACGGGATGCCGCATTTGTGGAAGAGCTTTGCAGGCAGTGGGAGATTCCTTTTTATCTGAGAAGCTATGATGTAAAGGCGATTGCAAGGGAGAAGAAGTGCTCCGAGGAAGAGGCCGGAAGGAAGGTGCGCTACGAGGCTTTTGCCGAAGTGGCTAAGGAGATTGGAGCGGGCAAAATTGCAGTGGCGCACAATGCAAACGACTGTAGTGAGACCATGCTGTTTCATTTGTTCCGCGGCACGGGAATTAAGGGTTTATCCGGAATTGCGCCTGTCAGGGATAATATTATCCGCCCCATTTTGTGTCTGGAGAGGACAGAAATCGAAGCATATTTAGAGGAGCAGGAGCTTACCTTCTGTCAGGATGCCACTAACGAGACGGATGATTACACCAGAAACCGCATCAGGCATCACATTTTGCCCTATGCTAAGGAGGAGATTTCCTCCGGCTGTATCAATAATATGACTCGTGCAGCAGGGATTTTGGCACAGGTTGAGGATTATTTAGAGCAGCAGACGAAGAGTGCCATGGAGCTTTGTGTGAAAAGTCCGGAGAAAAACAGGTACTGTATTGCATTGGAGCCGTTTTTCGGGTTACACTCTGTGATACGGGAGAGAATTCTGTTACAGGTAATTAAGGAGCTGACACCTGCAAGGAAGGATATATCCGCAGTGCATGTAAAGCTGCTTTTAGATGTGTGTAACGGGGAGACCGGCAGAAGTGTTTCCCTACCGTTTGGCATAGTGGGTATCCGGGAGTATGAGAATGTGATTGTGAAAAAGGAACGAGTGGATTCATCCCCTGTTCAGACGACAGTTTCACTTTCTATACAGGAGCTTGGGCAGGAGCCGGTAGAGGTAGTGACGGATACGGGAGAAAAACTGATTTTTACGGTATTTGACTATGAAAAAAATCAAGAAGTTCCCCAAAATGAGTATACGAAATGGTTCGATTGTGATAAAATAGTTAAATCGTTGGAAATACGGACCCGCAGGCAGGGAGACTTTTTGAGTATCCGAAGTGGTGTGGGTGATATCTGTCACAAGACACTGAAGGATTATATGATAACAGAGAAAATTCCCCGTGAGAGCAGGGACACAACATTACTTCTTGCGGAGGGAAGTCACGTTCTCTGGTTGCCGGGGTATCGTATCAGCGAATTTTACAAAGTTACAGAAAATACAAAACGAATTTTACAGGTGGAGGAAAGACATGGCGGAGCATATTAAGGTACTTTTATCAGAGGAAGAAGTAGACGCAAGAATTCAGGCAATCGGAGAGCAGATTAGTAAGGACTACGCCGGCAAGCAGGTACATTTGGTATGCGTACTAAAGGGCGGAAGCTTCTTTATGTGTGAACTGGCTAAAAGAATCACCGTACCCGTATCTTTGGATTTTATGTCTGTTTCCAGCTATGGCGGCGATACCAAATCAAGCGGTGTTGTGAAAATCGTAAAGGATTTGGATGAATCCCTGAAGGATAAAGATGTGCTTGTAGTGGAGGATATCGTGGACAGTGGCAGAACCTTAAGCTATCTGATGGAGATGCTGCGTGACAGAGGTCCCGCATCCCTGCGTTTGTGTACTCTTTTGGATAAGCCGGACAGACGTGTAGTGGATGTGCATGTGGATTACACGGGATTTCAGATTCCGGATGAGTTTGTAGTGGGTTATGGTCTGGATTATGACCAGAAATACAGAAACCTTCCATACATTGGTGTGGTAGAGTTCGATTGATAAGAAACAATTATTTAGGAGGCAGTTAAGTTGAAGCACGGAAGTGGATTTTTCGGTTATTTTATGTTTGTCCTGTTTATTGTGGGTCTGACGCTGGGGGTGCAGCTGTTGATGGGGCCGGACAAGGACTACACCAGAGGAGAGCTGGCGACGGATATCACTGAAGGTCAGGTTAAAGAAATTATCGTATATCCCAACAATGAAAACAATACGGGATATATGGATGTGGAGCTTAAAACCGGTGAAGAAAAGAGACTGTATGCGACAGATATTGCGGAGCTTGAGCAGTATGTGAGAGAGCAGGGTATCAATCCCCTGGTGAAGAATGTAAATAAGGACAGCTGGTTTGTTACCCATGTACTTCCACTGTTGATTGTGCTGGTAGTGGGCTTTTTCCTCTTTATGATACTGAATGCCCAGCATGCGGGAAGCAGCGGCGGCAGTAAGATGATGAATTTCGGCAAGAGCAATGCTCAGATGCTGGTTGGTGATAAGACTATTACCTTTGAGAAAGTGGCAGGTCTGAATGAGGAAAAAGAAGAGCTTGCGGAAATCGTAGATTTCTTAAAGGATCCCGCAAAATATACCAAGCTGGGTGCCCGTATCCCCAAGGGTGTGCTTTTGGAGGGCCCTCCCGGAACAGGTAAAACATTGCTTGCCAAGGCAGTGGCAGGTGAAGCCGGTGTGCCTTTCTTTAGTATTTCCGGCTCTGATTTTGTGGAGATGTTTGTAGGTGTGGGTGCATCCCGTGTCAGGGATTTGTTTGCCAATGCCAAGAAGAACGCTCCCTGTATTGTGTTTATTGATGAGATTGATGCGGTGGCAAGACGCCGTGGTACCGGTATGGGCGGCGGACATGACGAGAGAGAGCAGACGCTGAATCAGCTTTTGGTTGAGATGGACGGCTTTGGTGTCAATGAGGGCATTATCGTTATGGCGGCTACCAACCGTGTAGATATTTTAGATCCTGCAATTTTGCGTCCCGGACGTTTTGACCGCAAGGTGGCAATCGGCACTCCCGATATCGGCGGCAGAGAAGAAATTTTAAGAGTACATGCAAAGAATAAGCCTCTGGCGGAGGATGTGGATTTGAAGCATATTGCGCAGACCAGTGCAGGCTTTACCGGTGCAGACCTTGAGAATCTGTTAAACGAGGCAGCGATTCTGGCAGCAAAGGACGACAACGGTTTCATTACCCAGGAATATATCAAGAAGGCATTTATAAAGGTAGGTATCGGTACGGAGAAGAAGAGCCGTGTGATTACCGACAAGGAGAAGAAGATTACTGCTTACCACGAGGCCGGTCATGCGATTCTGTTCCATGTACTTCCCGATGTGGGACCGGTGTACACCGTATCCATTATTCCTACGGGAAGAGGTGCGGCAGGCTATACCATGCCCCTGCCTGAGAGGGATGAGATGTTCTTAACCAAGAGCAAGATGCAGCAGGATATTATGGTTTCCCTTGGCGGGCGTATTGCTGAGGAGATTATCTTTAAGGATATTACCACCGGTGCATCCAGCGATATCAAGAAGGCAACCAAGGTAGCCCGCAAGATGGTGACCAGATTCGGTATGTCTGAGGACATCGGCGTAATTTGTTATGATGACGATGATGATGAGGTATTTATCGGACGTGACCTTGCCCATGCAAAATCCCACAGCGAAGCGGTTTCTGCTGAGATTGACCGCGAGGTGAAGGAAATCATTGATGAGTGTTATGCAAGGGCAAAGGCAATCATTTTGAAGCACGAAGATGTATTGCACAAATGTGCAGAGCTGCTTTTGGAAAAGGAAAAGATTGGACGCGACGAATTTGAAGCGTTATTCCCCGAAGAGACTATTGTTTAATTTACACAATTAGAAATTGGTAGAAATGCACAAAAATCCAGCGGAAGAATTGTGATGTTTGTGAATTTTAGGGATATGCAAAAGGATTGGGTGATGATATTATAATATGCGTAACCCCCCCCAATACATTATATAGTTTTTGCTATACCCCATAAGAAAGAAATACCTTCT
>CALYZQ010000009.1 GCA_945609985.1 uncultured Lachnospiraceae bacterium
CAGGATTTCTTCCTTGTTTGGAATCAAGATTGCGGACTTGTTTCGCAATTACCTAATTGTTGATATTTCTCTTCCCTTAGTTGATTGCTCATTCCATTGTTTCTGTTCGTCAGTTCACGCAGTTTATTTCTCATTTTCTGTACGGACTCTTGGTGTACCCTAAGTCGGCATTTCCCTTTGTATTTGTAAAAGGAATAACCCAGGTACTTTACTTCGCCGATGTGAGCTACTTCTGTTTTCTTTCTGTTCACTTTGAGGAATAGCTTTCCCTCTATGAATGGAAGGATATTTTCCAAGGTTCTTTCTGCACTCTTTCTGCTTTTGCAGAAAATCATGCAATCGTCTGCATAGCGGACAAATCTGTGTCCCCTGCCTTCTAATTCCTTGTCTAACTCATTCAGCATGATGTTACTGAGCAATGGACTTAGTGGTCCTCCCTGGGGCATTCCGATTTCTGTGCGTTCAAACAATCCGTTTGCTATTACTCCGGCTTTCAGATATTTGTGTATCAGCGAAATCACTCTGCCATCTTTGATGGTTTTTGACAGTACCTCTAGCCTGATGTGATTTCTGTTCGTCAGATCAGAGATTTGCCTCCACTTTCCTTCAGATTCCGTCTCACGGCGGACACCCTTGGTCTTGGCTGTATCCTTCCCACTACTAGGGCGGATTAGGAACTTTCACCCGTTAGAAACGTGCGCCGCTAGGCGCACGCAAAAAAGGAGCGGTCAAACAACCACTCCAATTATGGTTAGTTTATTATGCTGTTAGCATAAACTCATTAACCGCCCCTCTTTTTACTCTTCAATAACCCAATCACCAAGTACGCTGGGATTACCTATCATTCCCCATGGAATTTCAACAGGTTCTGTACAGTATGCACACCGTTCAAATGGTATCAACAAACGAGCCTTTAGTTTCTCGGTACTCAAGTTATTATCATATAAATCTATTGCTCCATCCTCCGGTAATTCTTTGCCAAAATATTCATTAAAATATTTGGTTGTAAATGGCAAAAAGCAAGCTGCAACTTTACCATCATATAAGTTATTGCAATGTGCCTGATAACAAGAATAGAAAATATTCTTATCCTTTTTCACCAACGTTTGTTTCTTTGTAAAAGTTGTTATCAGTGAAGAAAAACCATAACTCACTTGCTTCTCATCTAAGAATGCTGAGATTTCATCTTTCTTATGTTCCAGTGGCGGGTACCAAGAAATATTGAAGCCTACATTTGCAGTTCTCATCGCATTAAACAAGGTTTCCTTTTGCGTCTTAATGGCCAGTCCATTTGTAACAACATAAATCGTTGCCAAGGGAAATATCTCTCTTGTCAATAGAATGTATTTCTCAAGTTCCTTATTCAATAGAGGCTCTCCTCCCAGAATACGAATAATCCCTATATCTTGAATATATTCTTTTAGTTTCTTTAGGTCCTGTTCAACCTTTTCATATACAGGAAAGCATTCCATTGCAACCAAACCGGAATAATGTTCACAGGCACGGCAATTCAAATTACATTGATCTGCAACATGAAATTCCAAATACGGCAAATACTTTTTCTCCAAATACGGTATAATAAAGTCAGCCAGCCACTCCTCTTTGGGTCCGGAACACTTTTCCAACCTCTCGGCGTAATAAATGTCATTTATGCTTACTCCCATCTTAATGAGATCCGTCACCAAACTTAACTGTTCAAAAGTATCCATAATAGGAATAATCAATCCTGCAATCATATTCTTTTTATACAGTTTCACAAACTGCTTAGAAGTTATTGTAATTGCATCTGTATCAGTTTCTTTTGCTTCTGCCTCTTCTCCCACAAATGCAACCACATCAAATGCTTCTGCATTCGCCCTGGTTAATAACGCATTATAGTATTTTTCAATTACCATCTTAGTAACCAAACTGACATTCATGGTTCCGTATATTGCCACATTCATCTATACACACCTCCATCGTTAACAAACGCTACCCTACTTGAATCATGGGAACTTCCACATAAGTTTTCTTATTCGTTTCAATCCAAACATCAAGTAACAATTCCGAAAGATATCCGTATACTCTTGCCTGTTGTTGCGTATATCCCGTAATGTCAATCAATGTCTCCAGCTTCCCTAACACTTCAAACAGCCACTCGCAATAAGCGTTATAGTTTTCCTCATTTGTTATCATCACATTACAATAATGACCGCTATTACTGCTTAATCTTTTTTCCCACTGTTCGAAATATTCCGGATATTCTTCCATCAGCAATTTGCCTGTTATATCCAAATCCTTTGCCACGCCGGCGGTTGAAATGTAACACTCCTTTGCAGAACAATCAAATTTAAACTTCTGCGGTAATATAAAGTCGCATTTATTTAACACTTTATCCACAAAATCACCATCCGGCAAAGTCCTCTGCTCTCCGATAACCAAATACCTTCTATAGTGACACAAGCCAATATATTTAACCTTCTCTATATTTTTATAATTTTTCCAAATCCAATACATTGCCGTTAATTCACAATAATTCTGATTTTTAAATGCAATATTATCTCCCGTATCATCCGATAATATCCCCATATCTATTTTTGTAAAAGGCTTCGCCACCTGTATAGGCACATACTCTTCGTTTTTAACACATTCAAATGGTTTATGTCCCACAACAAACATTATAAATTTCTGTTTGATTTGCCGACAAACACTTTCTGTAAACAACGGAACATCCACACCGGATAAACATTTTATACCATACTTATTTGCATATGATACTCTGCACATATTTTGTTCTGAACGATTTGTTATCAGGTAATCAACTTCACTAATTATTCTTTCTTCATCCTCTTTTGATACTCCACATACATTCACCAAACACCTTTCTGGCAGATTGCCTTCTAAACAGGAACAAATCTCTTCCATTTGGCGAACCTCATTCTCTTCTTCTCCATTATAACATAATAAAAGTTCCGCCTCCCCTTGGCAAAATTCTTTGATATACGAAGTAATAACATTTGTGTATACCGGAAATGAATCATCAAAATCCATAAAATACAAAATAATCGGAGTCCCTTTTTCCGAAATACGTGGTAAATATTTCCCGCTTTTTCTATCTAACAGGGTGATTTCATGCGCATATTTTTCAACAAAATCTTTTACCTCTCCCTGCATATCTTCTTTAGTGCTTATCAACTTATCACTATCCCAATACCACCATTCAATCTTACACAATTTATCAATAACATCCTGTGGAAAGCGATACTTAATTACTTTAGCGGGGTTGCCTCCTACTATTGCGTATGCCGGCACATCCTTTGTAACCACACTACCAGCTGCTATAACTGCCCCGTCATTAACAGTCACTCCACCCATAATTGTAACATCATTACCTATCCAACAGTCATTACCTATCAGTATTTGACCTTTTCTGGGGATTCTAGACATCATTTGACCCAAGCCCAGTCTACCAGTTTTATCGTTGGCAAATTCGGTAATAACACCTTGATAAACAGATTTATAATCATGATTCATATCCAAAATCAATCTGATACGATTACCTATTGAAGAGTAACGCCCAACTTGAACATTAATCACATGTCTACCATCATCTAAATTAATTGCAGACAATATTTCAATGTTACCACTATAGCTCCCCTTTCCATAACAAAGCAATTTAAAACTATTTTTTGTATCCTCACTCGTTAGCAATATACATCCATCATGTTCGGTCATCGGTATTGAAACTTCTGTTAACATCGCACATTCCTCCTAATGTAAATTCCTATTCTTTACCTAATTCTTTCGGACACTTGATACTTTTCATCAAATTTAATATAATAAGATTATATCAATAAAAGGAGCAAATTGCAATGAACACTACTCCATCTGATTCCCAATTATTATACTGTATTTTTTCTGAAGAGCAGGAGTTTTGCTTACCTAACGCTTCTCCATTATGTAATAAGGTTATTACATTACAGCTGGATGCCGATAATCACAATTCTACACTTAAGTACAAAGATAATACAGGCATAACTTTGGACAATTTTGCTAACTACGGAACTGTATCCGGCCTTTATTGGTTGTGGAAAAATACTGATTCTCCCTATATAGGCTTTAGTTTAGCAAACACCGTTTTAGATATTACCGGTGAAGAATTAGAAGATTTTATACAATCTTCTTCTGACATCTATATTCTTAAGCCTCAAGCTTGCAATTGTCCTTTACAGGAAAATTACAGAAGTCTTTACTACGGCTATGATTTCCGCATGTTACTTTCCATATTAAAGAAATACAATCCTGCTTATTATACCTATGCCAAAGAAAAATGGCTTGCAGAGAATTATTTTTTCGATCCCACATGCATTATAAAGAAAGAGCTTCTGCACCGATTCTGTACATGGCTCTTTCCCATTTTGGAATATTGTCACAGGCATATACCACAAAAGCACTCAAAACACCAGAATCGTTTTTTAGAGCATTTGTCGTACTATTTATTTATGTTATACATAAAATATCACGAGGATAAGCTGACTGTTAAGCATGCAGAGAAAACTATTGCACTCGAACCAATATCACCAGCACCGGCTCCTTCTCTTACTTTTGATAGTTTAACGGGATATATACAATATCTTTTGAATGAAGGTAATGTTGAAGCCGCATTTAAACACTTAAGTGAGAACAAAGAATTAAACGAAGCCCAATCGCTTTTCCCAATTTTCGAACAGTATAATCGGGAGCGACGTTATTACAAAACGACCCTGTTTGAAAAAACTCACTGCCTGAACAAATTATTAACTGAATCACAACAAATACCTAAAAGCAAAAAACGCACCCCAACGGTACTGATTTTTGAGTGGAACTCTATCACTCACAAAGAGTCCATTACCGCTTTTGAAGCACTTGGTTTCGAATGTCACACCTACAAAACTCCATACAACAGTTGGACTTATGATGAAGATTTTTTAGATCAGGTCAACCGGCATCTAGACTTAAACTCTTTTGACATGGTCTTTTCCGTGAATTACTTTGCCATGGTAGCCGAGGCATGCTACACACACGAAACCCCTTACATTGCCTGGTGTTATGATTCTCCTACCTATATCGGCGACTTAAGATATTTAAAGTATCCTACGAATCACGTATTTCTATTTGACAGTATAGAAACCGATGAATATATCTCAAGGGGTTGTACAAATGTACACTATATGCCTCTAGCCGTCAATGTCGAACGTCTTGATAATATTGTATGTACTCCAGAGGATATTGCGAAATATCAGGCCTCCATTTCCTTTGTCGGTGCACTATACGATACCAAACTCACTCAAGCAGTTAACTATTTGACAGATTACCAGAAAGCTTACTTAAACGCCTTAGTTGACAACCAGCTTAATCTTTACGGCTATGATTTATTTGCAAACATTCTCAGCAATAATTTTATGGAATGGCTTTCTCAACCCGATTTCAATAAAGCAGTGCAAAGCGAATGGGAAAAGAACAAACTAAGTTCGGATACTCCCTCTACCGGCAGCTTAAGCATTCTGTTGAACAAAATGGTCACCAATCGTGAACGTTTATTATTAATTACTATGCTATCCAAGCATTGGGACTTCAAGCTATACTCAACCGGTACCAACGAGGTATTCAACAATGTAATTCAATGCGGAACCGTAGAATACTATCAGGAAATGCCAAAGGTATTTCGTAACAGCCGCATTAACTTGAATGTGACATTCCGTTCTATCAGAACAGGCATTCCCCAACGTTGTCTGGACATCATGGGAAGCCACGGTCTGTTGTTAACAAACTATCAAAAGGACTTTGAAGAACATTTTAAGGACCAGGAGAACCTCTTGATTTATCACTCCATAGAAGAAGCTTACGATAAGGTGAAGTTCTACCTTGATCATGAAACGGAGCGAAAACGCATTGAGGATAACGGATATGAAACTGTTCGCAAACACTTTAATTATCCCGAGGTATTAAAGAAAATACTTCACATCTCCAACCTAGATAAACTACTAAAATAAGGAGTTCTTATGCAGATACTATATATAAAGTCCAATTCCATATTGTCACGGGAAATTGAGCAGGCATTCAAGCTTTCCGGGTGCACTCTTATATATCAGGATGCACCCAACGAAAATGGCATGAATTCAACCGATTATTTAAGCAAACTACTGACAATGGTAAAAGAAACTGACCCCGCATTTGTTTTTTCCATAGATTTTTCTCCCTTTATCTCACTGGCATGCGGAGCCATGGGTATTCCTTATGTTGCCTGGCTGGTAAAGGGATATGATGCCGATTATTATTCCTCCGCTATTTGTAATGAATGGAACTACATCTTTGCTATGGATTCTGCATTATGTCAGGAATTGCGAGATGCCGGTGTACCAAACTGCTTTTTCCTGCCACTGGCTGCCACTGTCTATTCAGAAGAAAGTAGCACTGAATATAAAGCGGATGTATCTTTGATTGGCAGTATTTTGGAACGAAGTGATTTGCCCCCAAATCCACTCTCCCCGGAAAGTGCTCTCAAGGATGCCACAAAGGGTTATCTGGAAGGTTGCATTGCCTGTCAACACCAGTTTCATGGCATGCCCTCCATGGCCGATAATTTACCCGGGTATATCTGGAACGATTTGGTAAATGCCTTTCCTCCCAATTTGGAAAACACTATCCTAACCGCGCAACAATTTTATGACTACAACTATTTTAATCCACTGATTACTTATGCTGATAGGGATGTTCATCTAAATGCATACAAAAACGAAGCCCGCTATCAGAGAATTCACCTGTATAGCGCTCAGACAACCTATTCTTCCGAAAACATTGTAAACTATGGATGGGCAGACTATTACAGAGATATTCCTCAAATTGCAAGGCAAAGCATTTTAAATTTGGTCATCACACACCGTAATTACAAAGCCGGAATCTCCCCGATTGCCTGGGCCATTATGGGTGCCAAAGGATTTATGCTGACCAATCATCAGGCTGATTATGGAATTCTTTCTCCTGCATCACCAATCATCTATCATAATCCCAGAGAGATGTTAAGCAAGTCAGCATACTATTACCACCATGAGGATGAGCGAATTGCCATTACGGAAGAATTGTATCAGGAAGTTTCTAAGAATCATACATATTATACACGCATTCAGGAAATGTTTGCTATACTGTCTTAATCAAAATAAAAACAGGGTCTCCAATCGGAGACCCCATTTTTATTACAGTCAATTCTTCACAAGATTCAGAATTAGCCGAGTAAGGATAATACACCCTGATTAGCCTGGTTAGCCTGAGCCAACATTGCCTGTCCTGCCTGAGCAAGGATATTGTTGTTGGAGTATCTAACCATCTCAGTAGCCATATCGGTATCACGAATCTGGCTCTCTGCAGCGGTGGTATTCTCAACTACGTTGTCTAAGTTGTTGATGGTATGCTCAAGTCTGTTCTGAACTGCACCGAGTGCGGAACGCTGAGTAGATACCTGCTGGATAGCTGCTGCAATCGTATCAATTGCTGCAGTTGCCTTAGTATCGTCATCACCATCTACACGAAGACCGTTCACCTTAAGACCACGTGCACTCATCATCTGAATATCTACTTCAATCTTATTGTCTAAAGTAGAATCTGCACCAACATGAAGGCTGAAGTTCAGGTTAGAGTTCAAATCTGCAAATGCGGTAAACTCAAGATTTTCACCTTCAATAGATACTGCCTTAGCATCTTCTGCAGTTGCTTCCTTAATCGCATTAAGGAAGTCTTCCTTGTTGTTAAATACCTTATTGCTGTCATCATCACCCAAGAAACCATCAGATACATTAGCTGTAGTATCTTTCTTCAATTCCTCATCAGTTGCGCCATCATACAAATGATAAGTAACGCTGTCAATAGTAACTTTGTAACCAGCCTCTCTCGCTGCTGTTACAGCTGCTACGCTTGCCTTACTGGGGCTACTAGCTGTTGAAGCTACAGATGCCTGACTAGCCTGTAAAGTTACAGCTGCAGAAGCTGCCGCTGTCATAGACATGGTTGCAATACCATCTTCATCAAAATTCTGAGAAGCGATACCCAAACCGGTTGCTGCAGTGGTATAGCTTAATGTAGCAGGCTTGCCGTCAGAACCGGTACCCTTAAGCAGATAAGATTCGTTGAACTTAGTGGTTGTAGCTACACGGTCAATCTCAGTTACTAACTGATCAATTTCGTTCTGGATGTAGCTTCTGTCGTCTTCGGAATTGGTTCCGTTAGCTGACTTAACTGCAAGCTCGTTCATTCTCTGAAGCATATCCTGAACTTCGTTCAGAGCACCTTCTGCAGTCTGTACTGCGGAGATACCATCTTCTGCGTTCAGGGAAGCCTGTGTCAAACCACGAATCTGTTTTCTCATCTTCTCACTGATGGAGAGACCAGCTGCATCATCTGCTGCACGGTTGATCTTGTAACCGGATGATAACTTCTCTGTTGACTTAGCCTGAGTTGCTGTGGTTAATCCTAACATTCTGTTAGAGTTCATTGCTGTAAGATTGTGCTGTACTACCATAATATTTTCCTCCTTGAATTTACGGGCGCTTCCTTGCGCCGCGGTGATAGGTTAATCCGTTCCAATGTGATTCGCACTTATCACATCTTCCCGGATAGTTGCCGGTCTACTCAATGTGCGTATTGAGTAGTTTCCTGTAAAAGCTAGTTGCTTTTCTTGATAAGTATATCGGAGAGATTTGGGATTACTTTAGGGGTATTTTAAAAATTTTTAAAATATTTTTTCACCTATTTTTATACCCCGTATTTCTCATACATTTTCCGCAGAAACGCTGCGTCCGTAGATAGTTTCGGAACTTGGTCAGATAAATTATCCGCGTGCATTTTGTTAATTAAGGTAAGTAGTCGCTGTTCTCCCTGTTGTATTCCCTGTTGTATTCCCTGTTCTCTTCCCTTAGTTTCCCCGTATTCAGCACCTTCCTCAAACGCCTCTTCGCGCAATATCTTTTTTACAGCTTCTTCGTCATATTCAAATATACTCATCGATATTACCTCCGCTTTGTTTGCCAGAAGAAAGTCTGACAGAATACCTTGCCTGATGCACTTGTCTACTGCACTTGATACCGCAGATTCCAAATCCTTCTCTTCTGCTTCCTTTCGCACGCAGTCTACATACTGCATGTATTCTTCCAATACTTTGCACTGTTCTTTTATTTCATTGTTATAGCCCACATTAATGTTCAAAACCTCAACCTGCAGCTCCAGCTGTGGTTCACCCAGCTTATTCTGATAGGCATTGGACAACCTTAGCACTTGCCGCTCAGGCTGCTTCTCTGTTCCGTTATAAAAAACCACAAACTTAGGTGTAGGAATTTCCACCAATTTGCTCTTATACAACTTCTTCATATCAATTAGTTTTTCATATTCTTTTGATATGTACTGTAGGAACCGCAAGGGCATATTGGGGTTAACTGTTGACTGGTGCTCATACAAGTGCAACTGTAGGTCTATCAGAAATGCCAAATCGTTTTTCACATTCATGTAGATGGCATTTTCCAATGTTACAATTTCAAGTTCAGCGGCATCTGTATAATAACTGCCATTTACGGCATTGTACAGGCTAAGCAACCTCTCCTTGTCCTCAAACAGCATCCTAAACACCGTATCCTTATACTTGCGCTCCGCCCGCACTGTTTCATCTTGTTTCCTTACATCATTATCTGTTTTCATGCTTCCTCCTTCTCATAGGATTCCGCACGAAAACAATAAATCCTGTCATCCTCCGGAATCCTATGCTTGTGTGATTAATGGGTATTCGCATAGATTTCCATGAAGTCTGACAGGATTACTCCCAAAGAATTGGCATATGCCAAATGATAATCAAAGAATATATGCTTAAGAAAAGCATATCACTTTGTTTTCTGTTTGGCAAGTTTTATTTTTCGATATTTTGATAATTCTTACTCTTCCGTCTTCACAATATTCTGAATCCACGTACCTTTCTTCAACAGCACAAATCCGATGGCACATTTTATCAAATCCATAAGCTGGCAGGCCAGATACAAATACACTACCGATATTCCCGTAAAACGACTGAGGATATATGCCAGCGGGATTACCAGACACCACATAAATACGCTGTCAAACAGGAAGGTAACAATGGTCTTTCCGCCGGAGCGCAAAGTAAAGTATGCCGCATGGGCAAAAGCAAATATGGGCATGCAGCCGGCGCAGATACGGATAAAGATCGTTGCAAGGTCTTTTACCTCCTGCGTACAATTGTAAAGCATGGGGAACAGAGGGGCCAGCACCATCATAACCGCGCCTATTGCAAAGCAAGACAACACAGAGAACGCAATGAGCTTGGTATCCGTATCCTTAGCTTCCTCCAGTTTACCGGCGCCCAGCTGTTGTCCCACAATAATGGCTATCGCACTTCCCATGGCTATAAACGCTACGTTAAACAGGTTGGAAATCGTGGAGGAAATATTGAGTCCCGCCACTGCATCCAGACCACGCGTGGAGTAACACTGCATCAGTGTCGCCATACCCACGGACCACATAATCTCGTTAATCATAAGTGGAGTACCCTTTATAAGCATCTTACAGGCAAGGTCGCCCGGAATGCGAAGTTCTTTATATGCTCCCTTGATAAAGGGCATTCTTTCGCAATGAGTGTGAGTCCATATAACCACTACTGCTGCCTGCACATATCTCGAAATAACTGTTGCAATCGCCGCACCGGTTACGCCCAATTCGGGAAAGCCAAAATTACCGAATATCAACAAATAATTTAAAAACAAATTCAAAAACACTGCCAAAATACCGGCTTTCATGGGCAGCATGGTCTCACCGCACTCGCGCAGGGTACTGGAGTATATCTGTTCCACAGCAAAGGGCAACAGTCCAAACAGCATTACAAGCAAATATTCCTTACCATACTTAAGAGCCGCCTCCAAAGCCTGCACATTCTCCTCACCATGCAGATACATCAGAATCAGATTTTCTCCAAAGAAGAACAACACTAATATTCCTGCCAGCAATATAGTAGCACAGATGTAAAGTTTAAAGCGGAAGGTATGGCGCAATCCCTTTTGATCATTACAACCGTAAAACTGCGCACTAAAAATACCCGGTCCCGCAATAGCACCGAAGATTGCCAGATTGAATACAAACAAAAGCTGATTGACAATGGCTACGCCGGACATCTGCTCCGTGCCCACACGTCCAATCATAATATTGTCCAAAAGTCCCACAAAATTGGTAATACCGTTCTGAATCATCATAGGCACCGCTACTCCCAGTGCCAATTTATAAAATGCTTTATCGCCGATTAATTTCTTCCAAATTCTCATGTTTATCATTCCTCATCTCTTGCATGATATCCTACTCTACTCCCCGCAGTACCACCTTGTCAATGTATTTTCTTGCAAGAAGCGCCATGCTCTCCAGATCCGCCTTCGAAAAGGCATCATACCCCTGCACGATTACATTATCGTTCTCACGGTACTGCTGCAGATAGTAAGCTCTGCTACCTGCAAGGAACTGCCCGATTTCTTCAAATTCTTCTATGCTATGTATGCCCTTCACTACAGTCGTGCGGAATTCGTAAGGAACTTTATCACCCTTCAAAATTCCCACGCTTTCCTCTATCCGGGAAATGTCAAGGCCCTCTACGCCTGCTGCCACAGCATAGTTTTCCTTCGAAGCCTTGATATCCATGGCAACATAATCAAGGAGCCCCTCCTGCATTAAATTCCACAATACCTGAGGACGATAGCCGTTAGTATCCAGTTTCACCAGATATCCCATATCCTTTACTTTACAGATAAAATTCCGCAAATCCTTCTGAAGGGTAGGTTCCCCTCCGGTGATGCAGACACCCTCAAGGATTCCCTTGCGCTTCTTCAGATAAGAAAGCACCTCTTCCTCTTCTATACGCTCCTCCGGATTAGGGCTCAGCACCAGACCTCCATTGTGGCAAAACGGACAACGGAAATTGCAGCCTCCTGTGAATACAGTGGCTGCCACATGCTCCGGATAATCTAATAAAGTTGTTTTGTTAAACCCATATATCTGCATCGCTTTTCCTCTTGTATGCCCTGCGACTATATCGCATTTATTCTGTATATAGCATAGCCGTAAAGCGGGGATTTTGCAAGTCCTCGTCGGATTTTGTGAGGCCGGGTAGATATGGGCGCAGGGAAGAGGATGATATACCATGGCACAAGCAGCGCATTCTGAGCACGCCGGCACTTAGCGAGGTATAAGGCGCAAGTATTGCGACTTCGAGCTTAGTACCGCTGCGTTGCGAAGCATAGCGGAAGCGTGCCTGCGGTTGCCATGGTATGTCTGACTGCTTCCCTGCGCCCATATCTACCCCTGTCTCACAAAATCTGCCACATCATCCCTTCACAGCCCCTGCGACCACACCTTCGATAATATACTTCTGGCATGCAAGATAAAACACAATGATAGGGATAACAGACAGTACCAACAGTGCCATCATGGCGCCCATGTCCTTGGAACCGTAGGAGCCAATCAGGTATTGCACTGCAACCGGAATGGTTTTGTAGGGAGTGCTCAATCCTATAATCAGATAAGGCAGTAAATAGTCGTTCCAAATCCACATGGCGTTTAGGATTGCCACCGTGATAGCCGTGGGCTTTAACACCGGCATTACCACCCTGAAAAAGGTCTGCAAGGGGTTACAGCCGTCTATCATGGCAGCCTCCTCTATTTCCAGAGGGATACTCTTGACAAAGCCACAGAACATAAATACCGCAAGTCCGGCTCCGAAGCCAAGATACAGAAGTACCAGTCCGGGAGGATTGTTAAGGCGGCTTATATTCGCCAGCTTTGACATCGTAAACATCACCATCTGAAAGGGCACTATCATGGAGAACACAAACAGATAGTAGAGCAGACTTGTGTACCAGCTTTTTACCCTCGTCAGATAGTAGGCTGTCATGGAAGTAAACAAAAGAATTGCCAGTACGGAAAAGACGGTGATAAAAGCTGACCATCCAAACGCTGAGAAAAAGCCTGTTTTTTCGATACCGTTTATATAGTTGGTAAGTCCTGCAAAGGTGGTTTCATCCGGCAGGGAAAAGGGCTCATTGCTGATATAAAACTTTCCCTTAAAGGAATTGATTACCACAAAGAAAATGGGAGTCAAAAACGCCACCACCAATATACACAATACCAAGAACAGTATGCCGTTTACAAATCTTCTTTTCATTCTCCGTCTTTTCCTTCCTGTTTCCAAAAATTATGCTTCTACCTCGCGCCGTCTGGTCGCAGCCAGCTGTGTCAGGGCTATTATCGCCACTATGATAAAGAACAAAACAGCCTTTGCCTGTCCCACGCCCTCGTAGCCGCTGCGTCCGTAGAAGGTATTGTAAATATCCAGTGCCAGCATAGCGGTGCGCTTTCCGGGAGCGCCTGCCGTCAGCGCCAGATTCTGGTCAAAGAGCTTAAAGCTGTTTGATACCGTTAAAAACAGGCAGATAGTGATTGACGGCATTACGAGAGGAAGCTTCACACGAATAAGGGTCTGCCATCCGTTTGCTCCGTCAATCTGCGCTGCCTCCAGCACATCTGAGGGCACATTCTGAAGGCCTGCTATATAAATAATCATCATATAACCTATCATCTGCCAGTTCATGATGAGCACAAGTCCCCAAAAGCCGTATGCTGCATTTGCCACCAATGTGGTTTCATACTGTAAGAGCACCGCATTGATAATCTGCTGCCAGATATAACCCAGCACAATACCACCTATCAGATTGGGCATAAAAAACACGGTACGAAACAGATTGGTTCCCTTGATTTTGCGGGTCAGCGCCAGTGCCAGCAAAAAGGCGAATACGTTGATGGTCAAAATGGAGAGCACAGAAAACCTCACCGTAAACCATAATGCATTTAAGAAATCACTATCCCCGAAAATCCTGACATAATTCTGAAATCCGATAAACTGCGCATCCGTGATGGTTTTAAACTTACAAAAGGAAAGATAAATACCCATCACAAACGGTACAATAAAGGCAAATGCAAAGGCTATCAGAGTAGGGGCTACAAACACCAAAAAATATCTTTTTAAGGTTTTCTCCATTACTGAACCGCCGCCTTTTCAGCCGCCCAGTCATCTACCACCTGCTTCGTCACATCCTCCCAATCTTTGCTTCCGGCAGCATACTCTAAAAGTGCTGCACCGAAATTATCCTTGAAGCGGATGCTGGGGAAGGAAGTAAAATACCAGGGAATGACCTCGGTGTCCTCATCCTCCATATCATCCAGCACTTCTCTGGCAAGAGGATCGTTAGGCTTCTCCTCATCTGCAAAGGTATTAAAAGGCGCAATCATACCCAAATCATTGACAACCGCTCTCTTTCCTGTAGGAGAGGAAAACAGCCATTCCACAAAGGCGATGGATGCCTCCTGATCTTCCTTGGAAGCCTTGGAATTGATGCAGAAATAGTTCTCTGTACCCACACACAGGCCCTGATTTTCTTCACCCTCAACACCGGTGTAAATGGGTAAAAATCCTACGTCGTCTTCTTTTACGGTATTTCCTTCAATTCCTGCAATCTGACTCCAAGCCCAGTTACCGTTCTGTACCATTGCCACCTGTCCCAACGCGAACTCAGCCATGGAATCATCCACAGACTTATTACCTAAAAGACCGGGCTTTGTGATGGAATTGTTGAGGTACAAGTCAAAGATATTTTTGAAATTCTTTGCATAGGTGAATTCCAAAGCATCGGTATCAGTGATGCCCTTGTCCGTATATTCATAGTACACGGGAATGTTTGCCAGATGAGTCTGCCATCTCCAGTCCTCGCCCGGTGTCAGAGAAGTGGACGCAAATACGCCCTTGATACCAAGCTTGTCCTTCTTTGCCTGCATATCCTCCACTACTGATTTCAGGGTAGCAAAGTTCTTGATATCATCCATGTCTGCAACCTTTGCTCCGTCCATCTCAAAATACTTATCCATAATGGCTTCGTTATAAATGATGCCGTATCCCTCTACTACATAGGGAATTGCATACACGCCGCCATCCTCTCCGGTAATGGCAAGATCTTTATCGAGAAGCCAGCTGTAAAGCTTGGTATCCTTCAAATCCGCACAGTAATCCTTCCAGCTTTCATAGCCGATGGGGCCGTTTACCTGAAACAGGGTGGGTGCCTCCGCATTGGCAATCTCAGACATCAAGGTCTGCTCATAGGTATTGCTTGCAGCCGTTACCACCTTTACCGGCACACCGGTCTCCTGGGTATACTGTGCCGCCAAATCCTGCCAAACACGGTCTGATTCGGGCTTGAAGCTTAAATAGTAAACTCTGCCCTTCTGCTGTGATGCGCCCTGATTGCCGCCACTATCTGACTGGCTCTGGCTCTCCTGATTTGAAGTTTCATTGCTGTTTTGTGTGCCGGAATTGTCACCCTTGCTACAGCCTGTCAAAATGCCCACGGTCATGGCAAGGCACAAAAGCACACTCAAAATTCTCTTTTTCATGTTTTCTTTCCTTTCTGAAATCTGCTCTTTATTTTAATTTCCAGATATCTGCGTTATATTCCGCTATGGTTCTGTCCGAAGAAAAATAACCTGCTTTTGCAATATTAGTAAGCATCATGCGTCTCCATTTATCCTTGTTCTCATAGTCCGCAAATGCCTGCTCCTTCACCCTCACATAATCCACAAAATCAAGGAGTGTCATAAACCAGTCCTTGTTCAAAAGCTCCTGATACAGCCTCTCCAGATGTTCTCTCTTCCCGATGGAGAGCATCTTCTCCCCCACAATAAAGTCCACCGCTCGCTTGATGATGAAAGAATTGTCATAATACTGCTTGGGGATATAATCCTTACTTGCATAATGGTTGATAACAGCCTGGCTGTCCTCACCGAAGATATAGATATTGTCATCCCCCACAAGCTCCCTGATTTCCACATTCGCGCCATCCCTTGTTCCGATGGTCACAGCTCCGTTTAGCATAAACTTCATGTTACCGGTGCCGGACGCCTCCTTGGATGCCAGCGAAATCTGCTCCGACAAATCGCAGGCAGGTATCAGTTTCTCCGCATAGGTCACATTATAGTTTTCCACCATCACCACCTTCATATACGGGTTTACCTCCTCATCTTCATTGATGAGCTTGGAAAGTACCAGTATCAGGTGAATGATATCCTTGGCAATCACATAGGCAGGAGCTGCCTTGGCACCAAAGATGAATACAAGGGGTGTCTTAGGCTTATTGCCACCCTTGATTTCCAGATATTTGTGAATGATATAGAGGGCATTCATCTGCTGACGCTTATACTCATGAAGTCTCTTAATCTGGATATCATAAATGGCTTCCGTTGGAATGGTAATTCCTTCCTTCTTCCTAATATACGCTGCCAGCTGGTTCTTTTTGGTCTGCTTGATACCGGCAAGTCTTGCAAGCACCGCCGGGTCCTCTTTTTTGTCCAAAAGCCTTAGCAGCTCATCCTCATCCTGCCTGAACTTAGGGCCAATGGTTTCTGTGAGAAAATCCGTCAGTTCCCTGTTACAGGATAGTAACCATCGTCGGAAGGTAATGCCGTTTGTCTTGTTATTGAACTTCTCCGGATACAGATTATAAAAGTGTTTAAGTTCACTGTGCTTCAATATCTCCGTATGAATGGCAGCCACACCGTTTACAGAAAAACCATAATGGATATCCAGATGTGCCATGTGCACCCTGTCATCCTTGTCAATAATCTGTACCTTTGCATCGGAATACTTCTCCCGCACCTTTTTGTCCAGGACTCGGATAATAGGAATCAGCTGTGGTGTCACTCTCTCAAGATACTTCAGAGGCCATTTTTCAAGAGCCTCCGCCAGAATGGTATGATTGGTATAGGCACAGGTCTTTTCCACCACATCAATGGCTTCCTCCAGGGAAAAACCTTCTTCCAAGGTCAGCAAGCGTATTAACTCGGGAATCACCATAGTGGGATGAGTATCGTTAATCTGCACCACAGCATGCTCATGCAGCTTGTGCAAACTATAACCCTTCTCCTTCATTTCCTTCAGTATCAGCCTTGCGCCGCAGCTCACCAGAAAATACTCCTGATAGATGCGAAGCAGATTCCCCGCCTCATCGGAATCGTCCGGATACAAAAACAGGGTCAGGTTCTTTTCCACTGCACTCTTGTCGAAGGTGATGCCCTCCTTCACAAACTCCTCATCCACCGACGCGATATCAAAGAGATGCAGCTTGTTCAAACCGTTCTTATATCCTATGACACTTATGTCATAAAGCACTGCCTTAACCTTTTTATCTCCCATGGAAATCTCAAAGGTAGTATCCGTCTTTGTAAGCCAGCCATCTTTCTCCTGCCATTCATTCTTTTCCTGAGTTTGCAGATTGTCCTGAAACACCTGCTTAAACAGACCGAAGTGATAATTCAGTCCGATACCGTCTCCGGGCAGCCCCAGCGTGGCAATGGAATCCAAAAAGCATGCCGCCAAACGACCCAGACCTCCGTTTCCCAAAGAAGGCTCCGGCTCATACTCTTCTATTTCTGCCAGACACTTTCCGTTCTCCTCAAGCAAATCCCTGATTTCTTTGTAGATACCCAGATTAATCAGGTTATTGATAAGCAGCTTGCCAATTAGAAATTCCATGGAGATATAGTAAACTTTCTTTTTACCCTCGATGACGGGTGTCTGTGACATTCTGTCCCTGCAAAGCGTAAGCAGACCATGATAAAGCTGCTCACCGGTACAGGTGGCAATCGTTTCCCCATAGGTCTGACATATAATTTCCTGTAATTGCTGCTTGGGATTCATCCTGCTCCTCCATTCTGAAGTTATTCATTTTCTAGGGGTATTTTTTACGGATTTCATGCAGATTATACATATAAGGTTGCAAAATCAAAGTTGTGTCTTTATAATGATTTTAGTTAAATATGATAATTACAGTTGGTGCAGAGGTGAGACAGGGTGTTTGTGTTCTTGGTGGAGGATGGTTGCATTTTCAAGCATCGTGCTTTATAAACCAGGGAAAATCGCTCATGGATGAGCGATTTAGGCACGCCGGTGCATGGACGCATCCTGCGCGCCGTCCCGGAAGATATAAATGTTTTGCCGCAATGCTTAGAAAATACCCATCCGGAAACAGAATCACCAAACACCCTGTCCCGCCTCTAAACCAACCCAGGTTCTCTTTTTCCCAAAATCATAATAAAGGACAACACCATGGCAGTTTTTACAAATATTCAGGAAAAATACATGAAGGAAGCCTTGAAGCAGGCAAAGAATGCATACGCCTTGGGCGAGGTGCCTATCGGATGTGTGATTGTGCATGAAGGAAAGATTATCGGTCGCGGCTACAACCGACGCAATACGGACAAGAATACGCTCTCTCATGCGGAGATTACCGCCATTCGCAAGGCCAGCAAAGTTATCGGCGACTGGCGTTTGGAGGAATGTACTCTCTATGTGACTCTGGAGCCCTGTCAGATGTGTGCAGGCGCCATTGTACAGGCCAGAATCCCTGAGGTGGTCATGGGCTGCATGAATCCCAAGGCAGGCTGCGCCGGTTCCATTTTAAACATATTAGAAATGCCCCAGTTTAACCATCAGGTGACGGTCAACCGGGGCATCTTGGAGGCAGAATGTTCTGAAATGCTAAAAACGTTCTTTGTGGAACTCAGAGAACGGAATAAACTGGAAAAGCTCGAAAAGCTAAAAGCTGATTCCTGTCAATAATATAAACAATATCATAATTCCCGAGCATACCGCAATGGTATTGATTCGGTTCTTGCAGAAGTTACTGATAGTCATCACTCCGCATCCCACCAGGAAGGTCAGAAACCCTCTGCCGATATACATAAACGTCAGGTATGTACCGATAGAAATATCCAGCAGAAAATGCCGCATGGAATTAATACTTTGCACTGCCGCATTCAAATTCATATATCCAAATACTTCCCCTATCTGCACAAATTGAATAATATGAATGGCTGTACTCATAACAAAAGCCATAATCGCAATAATCAGCACCTTATTCACAATCAGCTTCTTCCTGCCTTTATACAGGGTGTGAAGATACATCTTCATATGGGTGGTGCTCTCGTTTGCGATAATTCCCGAGAAAATACCAATCATACCGATAAAGATGTACAGATGATTGCGTGTAGTGGTACTCTTGTCATGGTCAAGCAAGAGATAATAACTGTGTGTATCTATGATTTGAATGGTCTTACCTGTCCTCTTTGTGTATTCAAGACCATTTTCTACTTTTTCATACACGATATTAAGTCCCACCATCTCCTTCTCATGCTCTGCCAATTTCGCCTGCGTTTCTCCAATCTGCTTATCCACATACTGGGTAGTTCTGCCCTCCATGAGATATTTTTCTCTGGTTGCATAATATTTCTCCAAATTCTTTCTGCAGCCTTCCATCCACTTCAGAATTTTGTCGCGGGTAGCTGTAACCTCCTGCATCTTTGCCTCATTAATGTCCCCCCCAAAATCCTCGTACCAGTGCATCTCATAGGGATTTCTGGTATCCACATAGAAGGAATCCGTAGATGCGGAATAGGCCAGATAAAATACAATCAGACCAATCCAGATACCCTTTTGGGAAAGCAATACCTTTCTGCACTCCCAGAAGAAATTTGGCCATATGGACTTCTTTTTACTGAATGCTGCTATCAGCTTATCAATTTTTCTAAGGAAGGCAGGTGTCGACATGGGATACCATTTGCGATTCTTAATAATAGTAACGACAGTAAATATCACAGCCAGCCCTACTACCAATACCGTGGCGGCAAGCCTGCTGTCCACAGCCTGTTCAAACAAATTCAGATTATAATACCTTCCGTAATCCGTTCTGGCAAAAACATATGTGTACAGATTCATATACTTGAAAGCACACATTCTGTCCGTAGGCATAATCAGTATGTACAGCAGATATTCCGCCACCAGCGTAAGTCCGAAAACAATAATGCTCAAGCTGGAAGAAATCAATGTTGTCAGCATATAAAAGAATACACACAACAGAAATACGCCCACAAGCTTAGCAACAAGCTGTGTAAATAAATACTCCCCTATGGTAACTCTGCTCACATATTCCGAAAACTCCGAAATGGACTGTATGGACCTGTCAAATCCCACATCTGCCTTTGACACCGTAATCATTAATAAGCTTCCGTACAACAAGGCATCGGACACCACCAGCCCCACAAACAAAATTACCATTCTTTGCATCGCCAGTACAGCACGCCCTCTCGTGGTACTTCTCACCAGAAGATGCAGCCCCTTCTTGCGTTCCTGCAAAAAGCATAGAACAATGTAAATTCCCGAAATCAGAAATAAAAAATCTACCAACGTAAATCGGAAAAAGCTCATAATCTCCTGATTATCGCCCTCGGTCAAGGTGATACCCTTCAACACCTCATAGTCCGCCTGTGTTTTTTTCAGATTTCTGTACACATAGGAATCCTCGTCCATAAATATGGATACCGAAAGCATGTCTGACGCATTCACAATCGTTTCATCAATATGCTGATGATAGGTGTCTATATACTCCTTGTAGGTATCGCTCTCCATGGTGCTCGCCTTGTGTTCATTGTTCTGATACCCAAAGAACACAATATTCACGCACATAAGCAATACCATTAGAAAAACTGTTTTTTTACTAATGAATATTCTCTTCGCTTCCCTCATGCTTCTGCTCCCCGTATGCTTCCGAATGTTCTGTGTAGTACAGGTAAATATCCTCCAGTGTCATGTTGTCTGTTTCCACATCTCCCCTCCGGGCAAGCTCTCTCTTCACCTGCTCAATCAGCTGCTGCGGTGCTTCAAAGTGGCGCAGCTTACCCCGGCTTAAAAGCAATACCTTCTTTGCAATGCTCTCGATGTCTCCAAGCACATGAGTGGAAAGAATTACCGTACGATTCTCACCCAACGACGCAATATAATTGCGCAACCGGATTCTCTCCGCGGGGTCAAGACCAGCAGTGGGTTCATCCAGGATGAGGATCTCAGGGTCATCCAGCATAGCTGCTGCCAGAAGCACTCTCTGCTTCATACCTCCCGAGAAGGAACCCAGCTTGTGATGAGCATCCTTGGACAGATTCACTACGCTCAAGAATTCTTCTGTCTGTTTTTTACAGCGGGCCGATTTCATCCCCTTTAAGGAACCGATGTAATGCAAAAAGTCCCTTGCCGTGAAATCATCATACATCCCCTGCATCTGAGGCGTATACCCAATCTTTTTGCGATAGGCGCTGCCCATGGTGAGAATATCCTTGCCGTTATATAAAATACTTCCCTCTGTCCTTTTAATATTGTCTGTAATCAGATTCAGCATAGTGGATTTTCCTGCACCATTGGGACCCAGCAAACCGTAGATACCGGTTTCAAAGCTTGCATTCAGGTGATCCAGCGCCGTGAAATCACCATATTTTTTAGTCAGGTTTTTAAGTTCTAACATTTATTCAAACTCCTTTACACTTGTAATGTGAATATCAATGGGATAGCACTCCTTAAAATTGGCATTTCCGGCTATAAAGTCTGCTTTACTGCACTCATACACCATAACAGAAGTTTGCATATAGACCATGTCATCTACAAAATGCAGGACGAAATACTCATTATAACCTAAATATTTCTTTGGGCTGATTTTGACATCATTGACATAATTCCCTTCACCGTCCAGAATCGTTACTTCGACATAGTCAATTAATTTCTGTGTAGCATAACTTTCATGCTCGTAAATGTGGGTACTATAATCAAAATTAAAACCCTCCGGAACATACACGTATTCACCATCACAAAGCACATCACTCAAAGAATAGCCAACTGACATTACACTCTTTGGACCATTTTCTGTTTCCAGAGTTTCCCAGAATCCCCGCCATGGCTCGGTATCGACCTGTGTGCTTTCTCCGGTATCCCGTTTCCAAATATGTACTTCTCCCGCTCCCCTGATATAGTAAATGGTATTTTCATCATAGATAGCATAGTTTCCCTTGAAACCCTGTTTCAGCTCTACTTTCTCCACAGAACCGTCTGCATAGCTGTATCGGTAAAGCTCCTTTTTATACTTCTGTGCCGAAACATAATACATATAGTCTCCATAACCACAGAATTTACCGTTTTGTATTTTTAAATCCCCTTCCTTCTCTCCCAGATAAGTAACTTCACCTGTCTCCATATCATAGATAGCCGTTCCACTGATTCCAACCGACATGTTATCGGAATTCATAAGTACATACGGCAGAAATGCTTTGTTCCTATGTATGGTCATATTTTTAGTTATGATGGGACTCCTTCCCGGCATCAGACTTACATTATCTATGGAGAAATAGGTTACCACCTCACTTAGGGAGGAACCATCCAAAGTTGCCTTCAAAAGCTTATATTCATAAGCAGTTTCTGTTTCTTCCACGACACTGATATACAGATTGCCGCTGTACATCGCTGTATCCATCACCTTATATTTATCCGATGTCGCTACACAAAACTCATCTCCCTCATGCCTGCACTCCGGCTTGTTACAAAGATACATATTTTTACCGTTTTTTACATCATAATAGTGCAGACTTAATTCATTAAAAGCACTCTGATTATAGTAAAAGCCTTTCTCTGTTTTCATGATGGGATTCATCAGGTAGCTTCTGCTATTCGCCTTAACAAAGTCCTCCGACACAAGCTTCTCTTCCCCACAGCCTGTAAAACATAAGCTCAGGCAAAGCAGAATACCTGCCATCCATCGTTTACTCAACCCTCTCACTGCTCCTCCTTTACACTGTGAATACCAATATCCAGAGGATACACTTCTTTGAAGCTGGCATTACCCGCAATAAAATCTTCTTTGCTACACTCATACACCATAAACGGTGTCTGCATATACACTGCATCCTCCAAAATATGAAGAGTAAAGCATTCGCTATATCCCAGTAAATCCTCTGAGCTCACCTCCACATGATTTACATAATTGCCATCACAATCCAGCATGGTGACCTCAATATAATTTTTCTTTTCAGGCCCCTCATCATCGAAATGTGTAGGATCATACCCCTCAAACCGGGGAGCATTAAAGCCATTATTACTAAAGCCTTCCGGAATATACACATATTCACCGTCACTTAGAATACTATACAAATTCGTAAAATCCAGTACGATTGGCTGCATTCCTTCCGTAGTCATTATCTCAAAATTATATCCATTCCACTCCTTGGTATTAATACGCGTATTTTCCTTAGTTTCATGGTTATACTTAAAGAGCTCCTTTTGCGCCCTTATATAAAAAATTGTGTTCTCATCATAAAGGGCATACTCTCCTTTAAAGTTATTCTCTAAGTCCATCATCTCCACGGAGCCATCCGCATAGCTGTAACGGTATAGCTTGGTTTTAAATTTCTGGGCCGTAGCGAAATACATATAATCTCCACACCCCATAAAATTGAGGTCCTGTTCCTTAAGTCCTCTGTCCTTCTCTCCCAGATAAGTAAGCTCCCCTGTCGCCAAATCATAGATTGCCGTTCCGTTCATTCCAATCTCTGAATTGTTCCGGTTTCTCAGCTCGTAGGGAAGAAATACCTTATTGCGGTGAATTGTCAAAACCGGATACATCTTCCAATTACAAAAAGGCATTACATCCACACTATCCGCTTCAAAATAAGTCACAACCTCGCTTAAACTGCTTCCGTCCAAGGACGCTTTCAGTAACTTGTATTTGTAGGCGGTTTCCGTCTCTTCCACCGCCGCCACATACAAACTGCCACTGTACATTACAGTCTCCATTGCATAATATTTATCAGAAGTTGCCGCACAAAATTCATCCCCCTCATGACGACATTCCGGCTTATTACACAAATACATGCTCTTACCATTTGCAGAATCATAATAATAGAGGCTCAGCTTCTCCATACCACCCTGACTATAATAAAATCCCTTGTCCGTCTTCATAATGGAATTCACTTCTATATTCCTGCTGTTTCCTCTTTGGAAGTCCTCCGACACAAGTTCTTCTTCCCCACAGCCTGTAAAACACATGGTTAGGCAAAGCAGAATAACTGCTATCACCCGTCTTCTTATTCCCTTCACTGCGCCTTCTCCTTCCTGCTGACAATATCAATATCCAGAGGATATGCCTCCTTAAAGTTAGCATTTCCTGCTATGAAGTCTGCCTTGCTACATTCGTACACCATAACCGAGGTCTGCATATAAACCGCATCCTCCGTAAAATGCAGGGTAAAGTATTCGTTATAGCCCAGAAGGTCCTTGGAGCTTACTCTGACCTCGTTTACATAATTGCCCTCGCTGTCCAAAATAGTTACTTCGATGTAGTCTTTCGTAATCTCCACACGTTCACCGGTTGCCTCAGAATCATAGTAAATGATGTACAAGGGATACGAATAACTGTCAAGAGAAAAATTCTCCGGAATATACACATACTCACCATCGCTCAATATACTTTCAATGCGTGCATGTGTGTGCATCGCAATTCCCCCACCCTTTTCTTCCGGAATCTCAAGCATATATCCGTTCCATTCATCCGTTTTTACGGCTATATTTTCCTTTGTATCAAGCTTACGTATGAATAAATCTCCCTGACCTCTCACGTAAAAAATGGTATTGTCGTCATAGATAGCATATTTTCCCTTGAAGTTTCTTTCCAGTGCCACCTTCTCCACAGAACCGTCAGTGTAGCAGTAGCGGTAAAGCTCCGTTTTGTACTTCTGAGAAGTAACAAAATACATATATTCACCACAACCCATAAAATTGTTATCCCATCCTGCAAAAGCTTTATCTCCCAGATAGGTTACCTCACCCGTATCCATGTCATAGATTGCCGTTCCGCAAATTCCAACTTCACTATTCACATCGTTGGTAAGTCTGTATGGTAAAAATGCCTTATTACGATGGATTGCCATCGCTCTGGACATGTCACCATAAAGAATAGGATGAATGTCCACATTGTCAATCTCAAAATACGTCACTACTTCACTTAATGACGCTCCATCCAAGGATGCTCTAAGCAGCTTATATACATAGGATGTCTCTGTCTCCTCTAATACATTGATATATATACTATCACCATACATAACAGCTCCCATGGTTCTATATTTATCAGATGTAGCTGCACAAAATTCATTTCCATCATGACGACATTCCGGCTTATTGCAGAGAAACATATTTTTACCATTTTTCGAGTCATAATAATGTAGGCTTAATTCCTTAAAGGCACCTTGACCGTAGTAAAAACCCTTATCTGTTTTCATAATGGGATTGACAAAAAAATTCCCGTAATTACCCCGCTCAAAATCCTCCGAGATAATTTTCTCCTCCCCGCAGCCCGCACATGAAAGGAGCAATGTTGCCGCAATAATACCAAATATGGCTCTCCCTAATCCTCTCACTACTCTACCCCCCTATACTTAGCAACCGGATGTCAATAGGATATACCTCTTTGAACTCAGGCTCCCCTGCCACAAAGTCCTCTCTGGTACATTCGTACATCATCTTTGGTGTCTGCATATAAATGGTTTCTCCGCAGAAATGCAGAAGAAAGCACTCGCGATAACCCAGCACATCCTTGGGGCTAAACCGAATTTCATTTACCAGGTTTCCTTCTCCATCCAAGATACTAATCTCCATAAAATCCAGATCACTTCCGTCTTCCATGCCTCCTATCCAAACAGAAGTAGTGGAAAAGCTTTTCAGAAATCCATTTTCTCCAATATACAGGTATTTACCGTCACTAACCAAATCGCAAAATCCGCTTCGGGACGAACTGTTTTCTCCCGTCCTTATACCGTACCATTCCTCAACACTAACACTCGTATTTTCTCCTGTTTTGGGATTATGAATGAACAGTTCAGAATTACCTCTCATAAAATAAATGGTATCGTCATCATAGATTGCATAATCACCTGTAAAATTGCGTTCCAACAAAAGCTCTTCCACGCTTCCGTCCGCATAGCTGTACCTGCACAGCCTCTTCTTATACTTTTCAGCGGTAACGAAATACATATAATCTCCATAACCGCAAAAATTCGTTTTCTCCACCTTCAAGTCGCCTTCTTTATCGCCCAGATAGGTGACCTCTCCTGTCTCTAAGTCATAGATTGCCACTCCGTTATATCCAATCTGCTGATTATTGACATTTTTTACGACATACGGCAAAAATGCTTTATTCCTGTGAATTATCATGGGATTTGTATCCGGATTTATTTCTACCTTATTGACAGTCAGATAGGTTACCACTTCCTCCAACGAGCTTCCATCCAAGGATGCCCGGAGTAATTTGTACTCATAGGCACTATCTGTAGGCTCTATCACATTGATATAAAGGCAGTTACTATAAAGGATAGTATCGAATACCATGTATTTTTCGGAAGTTGCCACGCAGAATTCATCACCCTCATGTCTGCACTCCGGCTTATTGCACAGATACATGTTTTTGCCGTTTGCCGCGTCATAATAATGCAAGCTTAGCCAGCCATAGTCTCCTTGACTGTAATAGAACCCTGTATCTGTCTTCATGACAGCATTTGCATACTTATGATGGCTGTTCCCCCTCTGATACTCCTCTGATATCAGCTTCTGCTCGCCACAGCCCGCACATGAAAGAAGTAATGTTGCCGCAATAATACCTGCAACGGCTCTCCCCTGTCTTCTCATTCTTCTACCTCCCTCATACTCGGCATCCAAATATCAATAGGATATACCTCCTCAAACTCGGGATTTCCAGCCACAAAATCCTCCCTGGTACACTGATACATCATTTTCGGTGTCTGCATATAAATGATGTCTCCGCAGAAATGAAAACTGAAATAGTCACTATATCCCAAGATTTCTTCCGTATTAAAGGCAAAAGAATTTACATGCTCGCCTTCCTTATCCAGCACATTAATCTCTACATATTTCAAACGCCCCTCTTCATCGGGAATCCCGCCTATCCTAAACGGAATGGGAGAAAAACTGCTTATGGCTTTGTTCTCTGAAAGATAAAGATATTTGCCGTCACTTATCATATCCATAATGCCCGTATCCGTCCAGCCCTTTCCTTCCCCAAGAGAAATTCCGTACCATCCCTGTCCTTTTATATCAATACTACGGTTTTCTTTTGTTTTCGGATTATAAATATAAAGTTCTGCATTTCCTCTTTCGTAAAAAATTGCCTCTTCATCATAGATAGTGTATTTTCCCTTAAAATTACGTTCCAAAGGAAGCTCTTCCACACTTCCGTCCGCATAGCTGTATCTGCACAGTCTCTTCTTATATTTTTCCGCATTGACATAATACATATAATCTCCGTAACCATAAAAGCTGTGCTGTGTGATATTTATATCTCCCTCTTTTTCACCCAAATAGGAAAGTTCCCCTGTTTCCAAATCATAGATTGCCGTGCCATTAAATCCCACCTGGTCATTATCCGAATTTCCCGCACTGTACCCGAGAAAAGCCTTATTTCTGTGAATGACCAAATCTTTAGTACTCACACCAATTCCCACATTGTTAATGCTGAGATACGTCACTACTTCACTCAAAGAGCTTCCATCCAAGGCTGCTTTCAAAAGCTTAAATTCATAGGAAGTCTCTGTCTCCTCTATCACATTGATATACAGTGCATTGCTGTAAAGCGTTGTTCCGGCTACGCTGTACTTATCAGAGGTCGCCGCACAAAATTCGTTTCCGTCATGCCTACACTCAGGTTTATTGCAAAGATACATGCTCTTAGCATTTTTTTCATCATAATAATGTAAACTTAATCCTCTGAATCCGTTCTGACTATAATAATATCCCGTGTCTGTCTTCATCACGCCATTAGCTAACCCGTGCTGACTGTTTCCTATCTGATAGTCCTGTGAGATAATTTTCTCTTCCCCGCAGCCGGCAAGCCCCATCATCATGCACACTGCCAGCAATATCCCCCATATTTTCTTTGTTCTTCTTATTGTACCTTTCACGCTTCCGCCCTCCTCTTCCATTGTATATTCAAATTATAATAATGCCAAAAATAAAAAACAACCGCTCCGGAAGAAGTGGTTGTTTTTTATGCAGAAGTGGTACTATATGTCATTTATTAGGATTTCTACTCGGAATATGTTGTTGTCCGTACTAATCTGCATGTTACCCATATACTTTTTACAAAGTCTCTGAATGGATGCAAGTCCGATTCCGTGATACTTTTCATCCGTCTTTGTAGTAATAAATTTACCGTCCGCCTCCCTGCGCTCCCCCTGATAGGGATTCTCACAGGCAATGTAAAGCATGTCATTTTTGTTTTGAATGGACAGACGAATTGTTCTTTGCTCTTCCGGCAAATCCCGCAGTGCCTCCAATCCATTGTCCAAAAGATTGCCCAGGATACCGCACAAATCGAATTCCGGAATTTTGGTGTTTTTCAGAGAACATCCCACTGTGTATTCTATGGGAACTCTCTGTTCCTTTGCCTGTCCTGTCTTTTTAAACAGGAACATATCCACAACCTTGGAACCTGTCTTGACCGGCATCATACTATCCCGCAGACGCTCCGTCAGTTCTCTGATATATTTGTCCGTGCCCTCTCTGTCGCCGCATTCATTCAGGGCTTTGATTGCCATCAGATGATTATGGAAATCATGGAACAGCCTGCGGCTTTCCTGATAGCGCAGATCTATTTCACTGTAAAAATCCTGCATCATTTTATTCTGCGCATTTTTCTCCAACCCCTTTAAGCGGAATCTCACCACAACAAAGGAGCCAATCAAAAGTGATCCAAAAATCAATAAAAACACATTCATTCTATCCACTGCATTATTAGCAATGTTGAGATTCAGATACCTGTTAAAAAATCTATCAAAGGTAAGTGCCGAAAAAATATTGATTTCACGGAACAGCACCAAAATAGGATTCTCTCCGCTGTAACGGCTTGCCACAAATTCTGCCAGCACAAACAAACCTGCCGCACTGCATAACAGCTTGTTTTTCTCTTTGGATATGCAACAAATAATAATGTAAAACAAAAGTATCCAGAAAAGAAGCTTCATCAACAGCCATATAATGATAAATGCTCCGATAGTCACAAGATAATGGCAATACACAAAGCTATCCAAGGCCTGCAACGGAAGGGTCAGCTTAGGCAGCTTCAGAAAATAGGATGCCAGACCCAGATTTACTACGTAGATACAAAAAACACCTGCTGCCAGCAGCATGCTACAGCCTACGATAATCCCTTTTCCCTTTGTGGTGGAACCAAACTCATAATTTTTATAAAGGGAGTAAAATAAGATGCTGACACACACTACCATTACCAGCGCGATAATGTCCGACACATGGTCGTGCAACACCTCATTCAGACCGTAATCCAATAAAAGCGGCGGTGCAATAATCTCCAATCCGTAATAGTCACGCTTACACTTGGCAATGTTATTTATCACCCATTTATCTCCTGTCAGCGCACCGATACCCTCAGACAAAACATCCGTACCGGTCTCCAGATTTTCTATATACTCCGAGTAAGTCAGGGCATATATAATCCGCTCACGGATACTGCCGTAATGCGATATGTCATCCTTGTTTATCTGAAATTTGGCAGTCAAATCCTCGTAGGCCTCAGCCTTTGCCTGTTCTTCTTCCGAAACCTTACGCTTGGTCTTTTTGGGCTCAAAGCTTAATACATTGATTACATGGTCTACATGCGCAAGGGCCTCTTCCAGATTCTCCGGAAGAGATTTAATCAATTGCTGCTGTCTCCTCAAATCCGAAAGCTTAATGGAATGTGTAACACCCCACACATCCACGCTCTGCACATACTCCGCTTCACAGTTTGTGGTGTAAAACAGTGCACCGCTCAAAGGAAGTAACAGGAAAAACAATATGAAAATAACTGACAAAATCAGGCTTTTTCTTTTGTTCATAGCTTAGAAAGTCTGCTCATAATGGCAGACATAACATCCTTTCTGTTTCTGCGGCTTACAGGCAAAGACCTGTCGTCATCCAAAATCACTGTATCCTTCTCCACTCTGCGGATGTGGTCCACATTGACAAACAATGCATGATATGCCTCCACAAAGAGCCACTTTGGCAGCTTGTCCGCAAAATGCTGTATGGATTCTGCATCCGTGTATTCAGCGCTTCCCGTAACAATTTTGGTATTGCGGTTATCGGCTTCCACCCAGTAAATATTTTTTATGGGAATAACCTGCATCCCGCCCTTATCTTTTATTGTTACATTGTTACTGTCATAGCACTCCGTCAGAAAACGCTCCAATACTCTCGGAAGCTTCTCCATAAAATTTCTCTTGTAGATAAAGGAAAAAGCATTCACATCATAGCCGTCAAGCGCCCGGTTTTCCATGCTGGTGATAAAGACCACCGGCAGGTTGGGGTACTTGCTTCTGACCGTATGTATTACATCCACGCCGTCCATATCTCCCAGCTGGATATCCATAAAAAGAAGGTCCGGCTGAAGGTTACCGTCCATAACCTCCAGCAAATCCTTACCGCAGGAGTAAAAATTGATTTTGCACTCCCGCTCCTTTTCTTCCATAAAAGTTTTTACCGCTGCTCCCAGCGTACCTGCGAAAGCACTTTCGTCCTCGCATATTCCGATTAACATAGTATCTTCTCCGTTATTCTCCGATGTAGGTAGGTGCATTCTTGGGGCTCTTACCCTTGATGACATTATGATAGTAAGCATAGGTCATCGGTGTATCTGCTTTCAAAACATCAGCATCCGTCACCTTGCCCAGGAATACTGTATGTGTGGAGGTCTCCATCTTATCAATCACCTCACACACCACATAAGCACAGGCATCCGCTATCACAGGCAAATAACCCTTTAATACCTGCTCCACACCATCAAACTTATTACAGTCCCTGCCGCTTCTGAAACCGAAGCCGCCGATGATGGAAGGGTCCGTTTTCTCTCCCAGAATAGAGATGGCAAACTTGCCATTCTCCTGAATACACTGATTGGTGTAGTTGTCATGATTGATACTTACGGCAATGGTAGCAGGCTCGGAAGTAATCTGCATGGCACTGTTTGCCGTACAGCCTGTAGGTCTGCCATTATCCCAGGTGCTCACCACATATACACCGTAGGAAAGTTGATGAAATGCACTTTTATTCATAGTTATTCCTCCTTTTTTACCAGCTTACTGCTGAAATGCTTATCAAAGAAATGGATAAAAGGTCCCAGACCAAAGGCTGAAACCAGAGTACCCAGACCCACAAGGCCTCCTGTCAAAAAACTGACTAGCGCCGCGATACCATCATCAAAAATTCTGTGCCAGAAATAGGGTATCTTCGGCAGATATTTCTGCGTAATCAGAGAAAGGCTGTCATAGGGTGCCACACCCACATCCGAGGTCTGATATAAGGATAACCCAAAACTGCAGATAATAACCCCCACAAATACCACAATCACCTGCAACCACAATACCTGCGGTGCTCCTAAAAGTGCAAACAGCACATTATAGAAAAAGGTGACAATATAACCCAAAAGGCAGGCATTTACAAGGGTTCCGATTCCAATCAGCTCTCTTCCGAAAAACCATTGGATTACAAACACACACAGATTAAACAGCACCTGAAAATGTGCATACTCCAGTCCCACACACTCTGACAGGGACAGATTCATGGCTGTAAAAGGGTCATTTCCAAGACCGGACAGCTTAAAAATTCCTATGCCCAGACCTATGAATATATTACCTATTACGGTCATCAATACCCTTTTTGCGCCCACTTTCCTGAAATAATTCTTTAGCATTTTAATTATCTCCACCGATTACTTTATCGTACAAATCCAGTCCGAAGCTGGTAAGCTCCGGCTCTCCTTCAATCATTTTGTAGGTTCTGGTACCGTCTTCCATTCTCTCCGCACACAAAAATGCCGCATCAGCTCTCTGCTCCCCGTATACTCTCTTGGCAAAGGACAGAAGATGGGTTACCGTAAACACCTTTACTCCCACTTCTCCCAGAGCCTTAATAATGTCATAGGAGATGACAGAGCCCTCTTCCTCCGTGGTCGTAGCAAAGGATTCATTTAACAGCACCAAAGAATCCTTACCCAGATTGTTTACAATCCTATTAATTCTGCCAAGCTCCTCATCCAGTCGTCCGCTGTTCATGGCAGTATCCTCTCGTCTTACAAAATGAGTAAAGAAATTAGGGAAAAGACTGCTCTCATAGTGCTTTGCTGCAACGAACAAACCACTCTGCATCATAATCTGTGCAACACCGATACTTCTTAGGAAGGTGGATTTACCGCCCTGATTTGCACCGGTAACAATTAAAAGCATTTTATCCGCTATGTCACCGTCATTACCCACCGGTGCCTTTCTGTTGCAAAGACCCATGGAAAGCTCCATCAGATTTTCGAATCTCATGCGCTCCTTTGTGCAGACTGTGGGATAACAGGTATTCACCTTAATCTGCTGGCATCTGATATACAGGTTACTACAGCCTGCATAAAAGGCACTCTGTACCAATAATGCCTCAAAGAAGTCACGGCAATTTCTGGAAAATCCCTGGAGATAGCTGAAAATATAAATTGCAATTTCATTTTCCAGCTCTGACAATTCCCGTGCGGAGTCTTCATCCTTCGCAATAATCATCGGTTCAGAAGAAAAGGTTACGGACAGCTTTTCAAAAACGTTCAGTGTAGACTTTCTCTTTTGCATCAGCTTTTCCTGGGTACTTACGGAATCCAGCTTTAAATCAGAGAACTTAAAACCTGTCCCAACAGCACCTTCCAGTACAATATTGGATCTCGGAATTCTCTTTAAGAACCGGATATCCTCCTCTGACTCCTCATCATCACAAAAGAAACGCAGGTCATCCAATACTTTCCGTATCTTCTTCTCCCATTCGTCAGAGTATTCCGTTTCCAACCGCTCGCAAAAACTTCTAAGCCCTCTTGAATTAAAATCCGGCTTATACCTTCTGCTTAACAGCTTTATCTCTGTAAGTGATTTCAAAAAGATATGTAACAGCTTAATCTCGGAAATCAGCTGTCTTTGGTTATCCATAAAATTTCCCTTTTCACGCTCATCTTTGCCGTGCTTTTTCCAAGCTGCAATCAATCTCCTCGCAGCGGCATACAGCTTCTCCGTATAATCAGGATTTGACAGAAAATCCTTGAGCACAGCCTGTCTGTATTTTAATTCTTCCTCCGTACGCAGAGGTGTCATCATCACCTTGCGCATAGCCTTGTGAATTTCATTGTCAATATCAATGGTCTGCCTCACAGCTCTGTTTCGTGCCTGCTGATTGATTGCAGCGTTTTCAAACAAATGGTTCAATCCTAAATCGTTTACAATGCTCTCTGTATCATGATAAGGCTTGCCCCCGCCGAGTTCACTGTTTTCATATAATAAATTAACGCTTAACATGATGCATTACCCCCTTCCATCCAAGCCGGATTCTTAAGTCTCTCATGCAGGTCATCGTAAGACAACTGATATTTGTTTACAATGTCCTCCGCATAACCGTCCAGCTCTGCCGCATTGCGAATGACACGGTAGGTACGTCTGTGGGCTGCCGTTCCATCAAGCATGGCTGCCAGTCTCACTACTCCTTCGCAGGCATTCCCAAGCTCTCTTAGATGAGTAACATATACTCCCTTACATTCACTCCCCGTAAAATGCTCCAGCACTCTGGCACCCATAATACAACCATCGTAATGAGCAGCCGTAGTAAACAGCTCATTGATGATTACAAAAGCATTCCTGCAATTCTGCTTCATAATGGGTGACAGACGGTTTAACTCCTCCATCAGCTTGCCCTGACCGCTCTCCATACTCTCCTCCACAGAGAAATGGGTGAGCAAATCCGTAAAATAATGAACATTCGCAGTAACTGCATTTACATCCAGACCCATTTTTGTAAAATACACCAGCTGACCCACACTTCTGGCAAAGGTGGTTTTACCGCCCTGATTGGGACCGTTTACCACAAAAAACTGCTCTCCCTCTGCGTAAGTAAAATCATTGCTTACTACCTCTTTGTCCTGCAGGTAGTTTACACAGGCAAGAGCAAGGTCATAAACACCGCATGCCTCCATGGGCTTTTCCTCTTCGCAGGTAGGACTTGCAAATACAAAGCCCTGTCTTATGCACTTCGCTTGAAAACGATAATATGACAAATAGAACTGCACCTCTTCCTCCAAGCGAAGCAGCTCTTCCTTTTTATAATTTGTATAGCCTGCCGCAAAGGAAACAATCTCCTTTAAGAGCATTGGATATTTTCCAAAGTATGCCATCAGAAGAGCTTTTTCCATGTTTCCTAAAATCTGACTTCCTAAATATGGCGAATGCATGTGATCATTTTTAGCAACATTGTACTGACCAAAATTATCTTTCAGGAAGTCTTCGTATTTTTTCTGTGTGACACCCTCTTTTATCACAAGACGATTGCCCTGGATGATGAGTGTATAGCGGAATGATTTTATTTTATCCCAGATAGTATATACACCCTCCTGCATTTTTGCGTAAGCTTCCTCTTTCTGTAGGGCGTCCAAATACTCATACAGATTTCTAAGACCTTCCGAACAAATTGTATTCTGCGACAGCGCATTACCTAATACCTCATAAAGTTCTCTGACTGCCATGCAATAATAATAGATTGCTTCAGTCCGCCACATACAGCCCTGTATCTCATTGTCTTTTGCCACATGCATCCGCTCCATGTGATTGGAATGACGCATGTTCTCAGAAAACTTTTGCTGACTTTCAAAAATCTCCGGCTGCTTGATGTCCCGATAAATCTCTCTGCGGTAGTTCATACTTTCCCTGTCAGGAAATTGATAGTACATCGGTGCTATGTTGTAGTCCATTGACTCCTCCTGAATCAGCTTCAGAATCTGGTCAATGTTTAAATCCAGGAAATAGGCAGGTGCCCTGTCAGGCCACTTATCCTGCACCTTTTCCGGTTCCAAAATACTGATAAAATTCATGGTGTAACCCTCCCTTTTTGCCCTCTGCACCATATTTTAGCATAATCTACAATGGATTGCTATGTAAATAATGCTTTGTTTTCGCACAGGGTTGCCCTCACCTTTCTGCAATGTCTTTTTTCTGCGGCAAACATTCCTTCGATGACAAAATTTCCTTGACAAAGCCCCCCGGAAACGCTACACTATAAAAGCCGTACATTGTCCGGAAGCATGGCTACAATGTTGAAATTCGGTCTTACGCAATGGGAATCTGCGAACCGTGTCAGGTTGGGAACAAAGCAGCACTAAGCAGAACCTCTCATGTGCCGTAAGGGTGCCGGGTGGAGTTGTAGTCCTGCCCGGCATGTACGGTCTTTGTATATACGGATTGATGATAGGAATGAAAATGGAACAAACACCAAAAACCCAAAACCAAACTTTATACAATGCACCCAAGCTCTATTCTGACAAGTGGCTGACGCAGCTTATGTCCGACTGTACTCTTTGTCCCCATAACTGTCACGCAGACCGCACGCTTGGAAACAGCGGCTACTGCGGCAGCTCTGACCGCCTTTTCGCAGCAAGAGCTGCGCTGCACTTCTGGGAAGAGCCCTGCATCAGCGGAACCAATGGCTCCGGCACTGTTTTTTTCTCCGGCTGTAATCTGCGTTGCATTTTCTGCCAGAATCACAATATTGCCCTGGGCGTAACCGGCAAAGAAATTTTCCTGACACATCTGTCAGAAATTTTCCTTGAGTTACAGGAAAAGGGAGCCCACAATATCAATCTGGTCACTCCCTCTCACTATATTCCACAAATATGTATTGCACTCGATAAGGCCAAGCTACAGGGCCTGTCCATTCCCGTTGTATACAATACGGGTAGCTATGAAAAGCCGGAATCCCTTCGCTATTTGGAAGGGCTGGTAGATATTTACCTGCCGGACTTAAAATATATTTCAAGCCAGTTAAGTCAGGCTTATTCTCACGCGCCTGACTATTTCACTGTAGCCTCCAAGGCCATTGAAGAAATGTACCGTCAGGTAGGCAAGCCTGTCTTTGACAACCGGACCGGACTGATGCAGAAGGGTATTATTGTAAGACACCTGCTGCTTCCCGGCCAGACCAGAGATTCCAAGAAAATTTTACGATATCTGTATGAGACTTACAAAAATGACATTTATGTCAGTATCATGAATCAGTATACTCCCATGCCGCATATGGCAGAGGATGAACGCTTAAACCGTCCCGTGTCTAACGAGGAATATGAACGGATTTTACATTTTGCCGAAATGCTCGGGATTGAGAATGGTTTTATCCAGGAGGGTGAGACCGCCAAAGAAAGTTTTATTCCTCCCTTTGATTATGAAGGATTATAGCTCCACCCGCATCATGTAATAACCGTAATCTCCTGTCCTTACCGGTTCCTTGGCGCACTCAAAACTTTCAAATCCAAAGAGTACTGCCACTTCTTTTTCCCTATCATAATAATTTCCGGGGACTCCTATGTAGTATACCGGCTGTCCCTTTTGCTCCATCCTGCACAAAATCAAGTGCCTGTAATTATAATACCCGTGCAAAAGGAAACTATTATTCGCCATCCGGTAATATTTTATCGGTAATATTACAAAATCCTCAGGCCCGATGGTCAAATACTCTCTTTCATCTTTAAACGGTGCTATATGGGGATATATTTTCCAAAGTTGCATCCATTTATTCTCAGAAAGCCCTGCGGAGGCAAAATTCGGCATGGAATTGTCAGATTCGGGCCGAGGCTCTTCCTGACGCGACTCCTCTTCGATTATCTCCTCAAGTTGTACTTCCTCAGATTGCACTTCTTCCATACACACTTCCTCAGGCTGTGTTTCCACAATTGTTTCCCCGGCAGGCTCTTCTTTCAGCTGCACCTCATTCGCCGGTGTTTCTTCCCAATGCATTTCCTTAGGCATGTTCTCCTTTATCACTCCGTAAATTTCCCGGCCCGCCGCAATAGGTATCCTGATTCCCAGAAGCTTCTCATACTGTACTCCCGTTCTCGCCAGATTGCCACATTCCAACCCATAAAGGCATAAAACTCCCCTTCCTCCATCCAGGGTAATTTCCTGCAACAGCACGTCCCCTTCTCCGGTAACCAGAAACGTTTCTCTTGAAAAGCTATCCGTCGCATGCATTCCGCTTATCTGAATCTGCAGGTCACACCTTCCGTTTCTTGTCTGAAGTTTCAAAAAACCCGCTCCTTTTACCCTCTCTCCCTCTTCCAGATAATCCAAATACTTTATATGTCTCTCAAACTGCATAAAAAAATCCCCCTGAACAAGTTTGGCTTACACCAAATATATTCAAGGGGTTGTCCTTAATATTCCACAGAATCCAAATATTTCATGTAATTTACTACCATCAGGGCAATTTTAAAGGTAAGCGCATCATCAAAGCTGCGCAAATCAAGTCCGGTACTCTTCTGTATCTTTTCGATACGGTATACCAGCGTATTACGGTGCACAAACAGCTGTCTGGAGGTCTCTGATACATTTAAATTATTCTCAAAGAACTTATTCAGTGTATTTAATGTCTCCTCATCTAAATCAGTAGGTACATTGTCACCGAATATCTCATCAATGAAAATCTTACAAAGATTAATAGGGAGCTGATAAATCAGTCTGCCGATTCCGAGGGTACTATAGGCAGCCACATTCTTCTCAACATAGAAAATTTTACCTACATCAAGGGCCATTTTTGCTTCCTTGTAGGATTTGGATACATCCTTAAGCTCCTGCACCACGGTACCATACGCCACACGCACATTTGCCATGGCTTCTGCATTCAGCATGTCTACAATGGTCTGCGCCACCTTTTCCAGATTCTCTGCGGAGCTGTCACCGTCCAAAGCCTTAATCAGTATCACACTACTCTCATCCACGGAAGTAATGTAATCACCAGCCTGATTGGAAAACATGCCCTTAAGTAGTTCCGTAACAATGCTATCCTTTTCCATATGGGTCTCAATCAAATAGACAACCCTGGGAACCGTAGCCTCAATGTGAAGCTTCTTGGCTCTGTTATAAATATCCACCAAAAGAAGGTTGTCTAACAGCAGATTCTGGAAAAAATTATTGCGGTCAAAACGCTCTTTATAGGCGATTGCCAAGTTATGAATCTGGCATACAGCAATCTTGCCTACCATATACGCATCGTCACCCAGTCCTCTGGCTACCAACACGTAAAGGAGCTCTCCTTCATCCGAAATCTTCAACAGATGATGCGCACCGATTACCTGACTATCTGCCGGAGAATGGGCAAAAGTTATTATTAATTCACCTGTAATATCACATGTATCCATGGTAGAAGCAACCACTACACCGGTCAAATCGTATACGCACAAATCCACCTTGGTAATTGCTCTGAGTTCATCCAGACTGGTCTGTATTATCTGATTTGAAATCATTTACTTACGCCTCCATATTGCGACTGCTACTTTTACACAACATATTTTAACAAAAAACTCGATACAAAACAAGGGGTACTGTCTCCAGTACCCCTCGAATAAGCTCTTATTAGTTGGTAATAATCTGCTCGGTTTCCTTGTCGAATACGTGAATCTTCTCAACATCGAAAGCAAACTTAACAGTATCGCCAGGTCTTGCAGTTGTACGAGGATCTACTCTTGCAGTCATAGGGAATACATCCAGATCGAAGTACAAGTAAACTTCTGCACCAAGCAACTCGTATACCTTGATAGTAGACTCAAATACGCTGTTAGGAGAGTTCTCGATGAACACCTCGGAATCATAAATATCTTCAGGACGAATACCGAAGATAACTTCCTTCTCGTCATAACCGCCATCGATAAGCTTCTTGGACTTAGCAGGAGGAAGAGGAATGCTCTTGCCTGCGATCTCAAGGCTTGCAACGTCTCCGTTAACCTTAACAGTAGCATTTAAGAAGTTCATCTGAGGTGAACCCATGAATCCTGCTACGAACAGGTTCTGAGGCTTGTCATACAGATTCTGAGGGGTATCAACCTGCTGGATAACACCATCCTTCATAACTACGATTCTGGTACCAAGGGTCATAGCCTCTGTCTGGTCATGTGTAACGTAGATGATGGTAGTTCCCAGTTTCTGATGTAACTTAGCGATCTCGATACGCATCTGTACACGCAACTTAGCATCCAAGTTAGAAAGAGGCTCATCCATAAGGAATACCTTAGGATTACGAACGATAGCACGACCCATAGCAACACGCTGTCTCTGACCACCGGAAAGAGCCTTGGGCTTACGATCAAGGAGGGGAGTTAAGTCAAGAATCTTAGCTGCTTCCTTAACCATCTTATCGATCTGATCCTTGGGAACCTTTCTTAATTTCAAACCAAATGCCATATTGTCATATACGGACATATGAGGATACAAAGCGTAGTTCTGGAATACCATTGCGATATCTCTATCCTTAGGCTCAACGTCATTAACTACTCTGTCTCCAATCTTCAACTCACCACCGGAAATATCCTCCAAACCAGCGATCATACGAAGAGTTGTGGTCTTACCGCAACCTGAAGGTCCTACGAAGATGATGAACTCCTTGTCCTGAATCTCCAAGTTGAAGTCCTTAACAGCTTCAAATCCGTTAGGATAAATCTTGGTGATGTGTTTTAAAGATAAACTTGCCATGATAAAACTCCTTTCAAATAACCATTTCTTTTTCTTTTGATGGCTTTCGCCTCGCAAATCTTTTTATAGTATAACGAAAAACTCAAAAAACCGCTATGCCACTATTACACAAATATTTTAAATCTCATTGTAAAAATTGCTTATAATCTCGGCATTTTTTAGCCTAAGTTGACAGGTTGAATAATTTTTGTATATTTTCTTAGTCAAGTTATACAAAAAATGTAACCAGTTACAACTTTTTCTTAATCATTGTCATCACGGATGGACTGCAATGCAGGATCAAGTTCATCCTTAAAGATTCTTTCATCCTCTTCATCAGAATCCGTAGCAGGTTCTGCAGGTCCCATTTCCTCCATCACTCTGTCTTCCAGCTTCTTAAAGAACTTATTGTACAGCTTCGCATGCAAGTACGCCGGCAGCGCAAAACCCAAAAACAGTACAAGGGGAATTACCTGGGGTACATACAAAACAAGGAAAATCGGTACCGCACTCAGGATAATATTCAAAATAGCTTTAGGCAGCTGCATAATGCTGACAAACAAAGCATTTTTGATGGTTCTCGGAACGGTATTTACAAACCTTGCAAGAACAGGATATACAAAACTGGAGGTCAACAGTGCCAAAATGGTAACGATGAAAATCAATACCTGAAGCACAATGTTTAAGCCTTCTTCTGAAGTATACATAATGAAGAAGTCATATCCCAATATAAAGAACACTACAAGCTGTATCAGCCAGATAACTGTTGCCTGCCCAAAGTTTTCCTTGAAGGATTTAAAAAAGCCTCTCACCAGATATGTTTCTTCGTTTCTGACCATCTTAAGACACATATAGTGCATGGCAGTGAAGGATGCTCCTGCCGTAACAATAGGAATACAACAGATAAATGTAAGAACGTTCAACAACATAATATCTGCTACTCTGCTAAGTGCCTGCATTAACGGGCTGTCCAAATTAAATAATTTCATATCTCTTTCCTTTCTTGTGGTAAATCAGTTACAATGTTTTTTCCATAAGCGTAACGCGGATGCCGGAAAATTCCTCTTCCCCTCTTACGCTGCGAAAGCCAAGCCTGTGATAAAAATCAACTGCATAGGGTGCTGCCCTCAGTATCATCTTGCGCTGCCCCATCTCATTTCTTAAGTAATCGCAAAGCCCTGTTATAAGCGCTCTTCCCACTCCCTTTTTGTGAAACGCCTCCTCCACAAAAAGCAGTGACAGGTAATTTTTGTTCCTGAGGGAGCCCGCGCCGATAACGCGCTCTCCCGACACGGCTACCATCAACTGATATCTGCCCTGCAGAAACATTTGGTAAAGACCGTCATCCGAAATAAAATCGTAGAAATTACGGATGCCTTCTTCGGTGTAATCATTACCCTCAAACTTAAGAAAGGTCTCCCAAATCATCAGCATGGCAGGCTTCCATTCTTCTCTTTTTGCCCACCTTATCTCATAGGAAAATGTTTCGTCCATATTACTAACAAATTTCTGCACCTGCAGGCATCTCCTTTTCAGGTGTCATCAGTGCAAGATTGCCCTCTGCATCCTCTGCACACAAAAGCATACCCTCGGAAAGCACTCCTGCCAGGGTAGCAGGCTTTAAGTTTACAAGAACCATAACCTTCTTGCCCACCATTTCTTCAGGTGAATAATGTGCCTTGATGCCGGACACAATCTGGCGCACCCGGCTGCCCACGCGCACCTGACTGCAAAGAAGCTTCTTGGACTTGGGCACTGCTTCACAGGCGATAATCTCACCAACCTGGAACTGCAGCTTTGCAAAGTCATCATAGGAAATCTCTTCCTTGGGCTCAATATCAATTACGTTTGCTTCCTCTACAGCTTCCTCAGCTGCCTTTACGGATTCTATCATAGCCAGTCTCAGTGCCTCCTCTTTCTCTGCTACCTCTTTCATATCCAAACGTGCAAACAAAATCTCGGGCTGGTCGGTAACCTTATTGCCGCTCTCATAGAGTCCGAACTTCTCCACCTCGTCAAAGCCGCGAAGCTTTGTGTTCAGCTGTGCCACAATCTTTTCCGCGGTTGCCGGCATAAAGGGTTCAAGCAGGGATGCTCCGATTACAATACCCTCCACCAGATTGTATAAAACGGTGGAAAGGCGGTCTGCCTTTGCCTCATCCTTTGCAAGTACCCAGGGCTCCGTCTCATCAATATATTTATTGCAGCGCTTGAAGATGCCGAAAATCTCAGTTAAAGCATCTGCCACACGCAGGGTTGCCATTTTTTCTACTACCTTGGCATAGGTGCCTGTAATGGTGCTCTTCAAATCATTGTCAAGGTCTGCATCCTCCGCACCCTTGTCAGCCACAACACCGCCAAAGTATTTGTTGCTCATGGAAATGGTACGGTTTACCAGATTACCCAGAGTGTTTGCCAAGTCGGAATTGGAACGCTCTGCAATCAACTCCCAGGTAGCGTTACCGTCGTTTTCATAGGGCATCTCGTGAAGCACATAATAACGCACTGCGTCAACGCCGAAGTAATCTACCAAATCGTCCGCATAGATAACATTTCCCTTGGACTTACTCATCTTGTCATTGTTCATAAGAAGCCAGGGATGACCGAATACCTGCTTGGGCAGTTCCTCGCCAAGAGCCATCAGGAAGATGGGCCAGTAAATGGTATGGAAGCGGATAATATCCTTACCGATTAAGTGCAAATCAGCGGGCCAAAGCTTCTTGTACTGCTCTGTGCTGTTGCCCTCTGCATCATAGCCGATACCGGTGATATAATTGGTCAGTGCATCCAGCCATACATAAACCACGTGTCTGTCATCAAAATCCACGGGAATACCCCACTTAAAGGAGGTACGGGATACACACAAATCCTGAAGTCCGGGAAGCAGGAAGTTGTTCATCATCTCGTTCTTGCGGGATACAGGCTGAATAAACTCAGGATGCTCGTTGATATGCTTAATCAGCTTATCCGCATATTTGCTCATACGGAAGAAGTAAGCCTCCTCCTTGGCAGGCTTTACATCTCTGCCGCAGTCGGGACACTTTCCATCCTTCAGCTGAGACTCAGTCCAGAAGGATTCGCAGGGCGTACAATACATTCCCTCGTATGCACCCTTGTAAATATCTCCCTGGTCATACAGACGCTTGAAAATCTTCTGCACCTGCTTCTCATGATAATCATCCGTGGTACGGATAAACTTATCATAGGAAATATTCAAAAGGTCACAAAGTCCTTGGATGGTTCCTGCCACCTTGTCCACGAACTCCTTAGGAGATACACCTGCATCCTGTGCCTTTAATTCAATCTTCTGTCCATGCTCGTCAGTACCGGTCTGGAAGAATACATCATAGCCCTCCTTGCGCTTAAAGCGGGCAATACTGTCTGCCAGAACGATTTCGTAATTGTTGCCTATATGGGGCTTGCCGGAGGTATAGGCAATTGCGGTTGTTAAATAATAGTTACCTTTGTTGGTCATGTTTGACTCCTTTCATGTGGAAAAGCGTTACCTTTTTTAAATTCCACGTGACTCAGAGATGCGCAAATACATTTTACACGCACGCTTTCGCTCCGGTTCGAACGTAACAGTACTAAGCTCGAGTACGCAATTCTTGCGTACTGACCTCGCTAAGTGCTAACGTTCTCACAGGGCGTGAAAATGTATCAGGCAACCCTTCGTCACTTACTCTGTGTCAGGCAAACAATTTTCCAATTTTAAAAATAAAATCAAAAATGCCTGCCCTCTTAATAAATAAGAAGACAGGCGTATACCCGTGTTACCACTTCTCTTTATCTGCATCTCGCGGTGCAGACCTTAGGGGGTCTTGGACCCCAACCGCTATAACAGGCGGAACCTGTCGCAGCCTTGCCGCTAACCGCTGGCTTTGTTATGCCGGGGACATGGGTTCGGTGCGCTGCTCGGAAGCCATCTTCCACTTTTCTTACTTCATTCCTCTCAGCTGTGTGAGGATATCTGCATCATCGCATGATGTCTGCCCCACCGGAATGTTCTCTGTAAAGCGCGGATAAAGTGTACTCTCTTCGTCACTGCTTTTATCATCTAAATGGTAGAGTATCATAGCGAAGTTTAGTTTGTCAAGTGCGATGTGGATAGAGTAAACTTACTGTCAGTTGGAGAATCGCAGAGAGTTCCTGCTCTAGAT
>CALYZQ010000010.1 GCA_945609985.1 uncultured Lachnospiraceae bacterium
GCGGCAACTCTGATAGAATATCACATGTCGCTTCCCTTGTCAACAACTTTTTTAAATTATTTATAAATCTTTTCCCACCTCCATTTGGCGGTGGAATTTTATTATAGCACCGGATAAATTTATTTGTCAATCATGTTTCGCTATTTTTTATTCAATTAAAGTAATTTAAAACGCCCGGCTCAAAATTCTCCAAGAGCACAGGCGCTTTGTACTACATTATTGTATTAAAATCAATTTTGGAACTGACACTTTCCAGCAGATATGCCAAATAATTATTCTCATAAAACCAAAGCAAAACATTACTTTCCTTTGTATATGATACGATTTGGGTTCCTATTGCTCCCAGATCCATTAGCATAACAAATGTATAAAGTGTCCAAAGAATCAGAATTGTTTCTAAAATTCCGACTACGATTCCCAAAAGCTTGTCCGCCCAGCTTACTAGCGGAAGCTTAACAACCAGCTTTGCCGAAAAGAACAAAATACCTAAGAGGTGATGTACAACAGCAATAATTATCAAAAGAATAATTACCAATGCTACATTAACATATTTTTTATCAAAGTAATTACTTACGCCATTTGCCAGCAATGCCAGTACGATGCACAATATGATTAAAGAAACAAAAGAGATAATCTCTTTTACCATGCCGCGCTTATAGCCATCTCTTATTTTGCATATGAGCAAAACCAAAACAATTATTAACAATATATTCATTTGTTTCCTCCTGTACTATCCGACAGATTATTTTAACTGTATCGTATCTATGGAAGCATCCGTAACCAGCAGGAATTTATATGCCCTGTTGGTCGGCAACATCAGATTAACTGTTTTCGTAAAACTACCGCTGTACTTTTCTGTTCCCTCTAATGTCATAATCATACATTCCGTCTCATTGTAAACTGCGAAACAATCTTTTCCAAAAAAGAGTTGTCTGTAATCTAAATCAAAATAATAAGTCCCTACTCTCTTTCCATCCGTTCCGTACACTTCTAATTTATATGTACTTTCCGGTTTGTCCGAAAGGAAAACAATTCCTATGTAATTCTCATCGTAAAAAACAGACCGCACTTCATTTTCATAGAAATAGATCGCCTCTTGAGTAGGTTTCTGGCTTCCCTTGTATATCATAAGGCTGCTGTCACTCACTGCAAAAGCTGTACTGTCATTCATAAAATGCAGTTCCGGAACAAGTTGGTCCGTATAAATATGCGTACTCACCAGATAATCGCTCTGATTAGCTCCAACCGGTCCAAAATTATAGAACACCACGTTGCTCTTCAGTTCACCGGCATCCACATAAATATAACTGACTGCCAATAAATCTCCACTAGGAGATAAACTGATTGCCGCAGGATATCCGCTGTCATGCATATGAGTCTGGCCCGTGTATAGCATTTCTCCGTTTGCATTATAGGTATTAATCCACGTTGTATCTTTGTCTTCCAATATTGCCGTAACAGTTCCGTTTGCGGAAACTGCAATATTCTGTACCGGCATTGTAGTCGCAATCTGCCCCAGCAATTTATCCGCACTCTGCACATAGATACTTCTGCCGTTATAATCTGCAATAGCCGTCACATCCATACATTTGGCAATCTTTACATCCTGTATTTCATACGTCTGATTCCATGTCACTGTTCCCTTAGCATTTGTACAATGTGCACCATCCTTGCTATAGGTTAGCACCGAATCACGCAGGCGTATGTCTATCGCATCCGCAGCCTTCTCTCTCGGAATGGAGGAAAGCGTTTCATATCCCGTAAAAATCCGCCTGTTATATTGTACGATGACCAACGCTATCACCGCTGCAATAATCACAAGCACCAAAAGAATTCTATATACAGTAGCCAGCTTATGACGGGTAATCTTATTTCGATAATCACCCTTTGCTTTTTCCCGCTTCTCTTTTTCCTTTAAATAATCCTTGATATCTGCCATGTATTTTACCTTCGCTTTGGCTCTTGGCCGGTATGATGTCTATTGCCATTATATCATAGATACATCACTCATGGTAATAAAATTTTCTCACCCACCTTAATATCATCCGGATTAGAAATCCGATTCAGCTCACATATTTTCTTCACCATCGACTCGTTACCATAATTTTTCATACTGATTCCTATCAAAGTATCTCCGCTCTGAATTGTATATGCAATCGGTTGTGCTACTGTTGGTGTTGCCTCCGGTGTAGGAGTCGGGGTTGGGGTCGGGGTTGGTGTTGGCGTAGGTGTCGGCGTAGGTGTCGGGGGCGGAGTTGGCGTAGGTGTTGGCGTAGGTGTCGGGGTTAGTTCCGTACTCACAGGTGACATCCGGTTCTCCTGCTCCAATGCCCGGGTAAGCTCTTCATCCGCCACCAAGGTATCAATCTGCACATTATCGTTATTGGCTTCCACTGCATCCGGCAGTTTCTGTTCACCCAACCGCTGAAACATCTGCCCTGCAGCTTTCTGCAACTTCAAAACTCCTTCTTCACCACTCAAAAGCGCATAACCAAATACGCACAGAAGTGCGAAGACTGCTGCAACTGACACCTTCATATGTCTGACTTTTTCTGCAGCACTTTCTTGTCTCTCGGGTTTGAATTGCCTCATGTTTCTATAATGACTTTGCCTCTCTTCCCGCTCACCGCCGCGTCGTTCTCCTTGTCTTCTCTCCTCTTGTCGCTTTTCTTCCTGCCTTCTTTCCTCCTGGCGCCTTTTTACAATATCATATTTTTCACGTTCTACAACCTCCGGCTGAATTTCCTCCTTGCGGACATCCAGCATATACGCAAGCATGCTGTCATTTTTTTCATAAAATTGTGCATATCCCGATATGTACCTGCAAATTCCCTGTTCACAGACGTGGAAACCTTCTATCATCTCTCCGTCGAGGATACGGTAACCTAAGAATTCTAATTCTTCAAAATAATTTCTTCGCAGGCGTTCAATTTCCTGATGTTGCGCCTGTGATAAGTGTCGCGTTTCCCTCTGTAAAAAATCCAATTTGGCTGCTCCGTAAAAAAACAGATATGAAACGCCCTCCTCTTCTTTACGCACACCATATAATGCCACTGCCAGTTCCTTGTTCTGCGCCATATGGTTCAGCTGCTTCATATAGGATACAACATAATCCTCTACATAAATTTTTACATTGTTATCTGCTTGTCCGATTTGTGTAATATTTTTTGGTAATTCCATATAAAAACACCTCCCATGCCGTTTTCCTCCATAATAACATTGGCATGGGAGGTATTTTATCATTCTTTGTCGTCGTAATTTAAAAAGTGCTCGACAAAATTTTATTCAAAACGATATACAGTCACGGAATCATATTCCTTACCTTCTCCGAAAATGCAGGAAGGGAAGGAAGGCTGATGTGCCGTGTCAGGGTAATACTGGGTCTCAAGGCATAAGCCGCCGCGTCTTGCATAGGCTGCACCATTCTTACCGGTCTGTGGCGAAATAGCGTTACCTGCATAGAACTGTACGCCGGGCAGATTGGTGTAGGCCTTCATCACTCTGCCACTCTTGGGGCCTTTTACTACAGCAAACTCTCTAAGCTCACCATCCCATCCGTCAATTACCCAGTTGTGGTCATAGCCGCCTGTCATCTTAATCTGCATGAAGTCTTCTCTGATATCTCTGCCGATTTCCTTAGCAGTTGTGAAGTCCATAATGGTTCCCGCAACAGGAGCAATCTCACCTGTGGGAATCGCGCCCATTACAATCGGAGTATAATTAGACGCATTCAACTGAAGTTCATGTCCCTCGATGCTTCCACTGTCATGTCCATCCAAATTGAAATATGTATGATTGGTAAGATTCAAAATAGTCTTCTTATCACTGCTTCCATGATAATGAAGGGTCAGTGCATTCTCTTCATCCAATGTATAGGTCACCTGTACCTTTTTGTTACCGGGGAAGCCCATATTGCCGTCAGCATCCTCAAGAGAGAATGTGACACCATTGTCGCAAATCTTTGCATCCCACAAAGCCTTGTGATAACCCTTAAAGAAATCGCTATGTAAGTTATTGGGTCCGTCATTTACTGCAAGCTGATAGGTCGTGCCATCCACCTCAAAGCTTGCCCCACCGATACGGTTTGCGCTGGGTCCGATAACTGCGCCAAAGAAACAGCCATTTCTAAAATAGTCTTCTGCCTTGTCGTAACCCAATACCACATCTGCCACCTGTCCGTTCTTGTCCGGTACAAGTAAGTTAACAATGATTGCACCAAGATTGGTCAAATCCACCTGCATACCTTTGCTGTTTTTAATGCTGTACAACATAATCTCCTGACCGTCAGGAGTTTTTCCAAATACTTTTGTCTCTACTGACATTTTGCTACCTCCATGATTTATAATTCTACTCTGCCCTCAAGTGCACGGAGCAGGGTAACTTCATCAATATATTCCAAATCACCACCCACCGGCACACCGCTTGCAATTCTGGTGACTTTTATCCCTGTGGGCTTTATCAGCTTGCTGATATACATTGCGGTAGTCTCGCCCTCTAAACTGGAGTTGGTGGCAATAATCACTTCCTCCACATCCTCCTGCAACCGCTCCATCAGCTCCTTTAATTTAATATCGCCGGGACCAATACCAATCATGGGAGAAATCGCACCATGCAGGACATGATATACGCCCTCATATTTACCGGTCTTCTCATAGGCCGCCAAATCTCTGGTATTCTCCACCACCATAATCAATCTGTGATTGCGTCTGTCATTAGCGCACACCGGACAAACATCTCTGTCCGTTAAGGTGTAACACTCCTTGCAGTAACGCACGTTTGCCTTGGCCTCCATCATTACATTCGCCAACCGGTTCACCTTGTCCTGTGGCATGTTGATTAAATGGAACGCCAGGCGTTGGGCTGATTTAGAGCCGATACCGGGCAATGCCGCAAGCTCTTCTATTAATTTATTGATATGTCCGCTATACATATCCATTAGAAAGGAAATCCTCCGCCGAATCCGCCTGTCATCCTGCCCATAAGCTCTGCACTTGCATCCTCTGCCTGACGAAGAGCCTCATTGGTAGCAGCCACAATTAAATCCTGAAGCATCTCGATATCATCGGGGTCTACAACCTCCTCTGAAAGCTTCACGCTTACAATCTCCTTCTTGCCGTTTACGGTAACAGACACCGCACCGCCGCCTGCTGCCGCAGTGAACTCCTTGGTCTCTAATTCCTTCTGTCCTTCCTCCATCTGACGCTGCATTCTCTGTGCCTGCTTCATCAGATTATTCATATTACCGGGCATACCGCCGGGAAATCCTCCACGTTTTGCCATAATACTATCCTCCAAAATATATTATCGTCAGCACCAAATGCGCTCCACAACTTTGATTGTAACATCTTGCAGCATTATCCTGCAAGGAAAAAATATCTTTCTATTCCTCTTCCTCAATATCCATATTAATTAACCTTGAAAGGTCAGGATAATTGTCCTCAAATTCCCTCTCGCTGTTGACTGTCTGAATAGAAACCTCCACTTCTTTGCCGGAAAAATCTGCAAGAAGAAGCTGTAGCTGTTCCTTGTTGGATGGATTCTGTGTAAAGTAATCGGAACTCACACCATCCTCCATCACCAGTAACAGACGGTTATCTCCTCCCAAACTCAGCTTTGCAGTCTTCATATGCATTTTCATGGGATTTTCCGCACTTCCCACAATTGCAGGCCACTTGGAAACAATCGCTTTGATATCTTCGGGTATTGCTTTGGGGAGCTCCGGTCTTGGCTTTTTAGGTGCTGTAGCACCCTGCACAGGCGCCGCGCCTTCTGCTACTGCTACAACCACACCGTTTTCCACCTTATCCTCCACCTGACGGATTCTGTCAATCAGTGCCTCCCGACTGACCTCCATATCCGGTTTACACAGCTTAATCAACGCAATCTCTACCAGAATACGCTTTTGAGAAGCATATTTAATCTGTCCGGACAATTCAGAAAAAATGTGAATATAACGGACTATCCTGTCCGCATCCACCATCTGCGCCTCTTCCTTCAACCGGGCAAGGTTGTCCGTGGACATATCTATAACATCCTCCAGATTATCAGAAGCCTGTACCAGTAAAAGGTTTCGTAAATACCATGTAAAATCCGTAACAAACTGACTAAGCTCTCTTCCTTGCATTACTATATCTTCCAAAAGTTCAACGCATCCCAACACATTCCGGTCAAGCACATGGCGGAGCAGTGTACTGAATACTCCCGTATCTACCGCTCCCAACACATCAAGCACCTTATCATAGGTAAGCTCTTTGCCAAGGTGGAATGCAATACACTGATCCAAAAGGCTGAGCGCATCACGCATGGAACCATCGGCCACTTTTGCAATATATCGCAGTGCACGCTCCTCCACCGACACACTCTCCGCATCAATCAATGTCTGCATGCGATTTGTAATGGTATCTATGGAAATACGTTTGAAATCATATCTCTGGCATCTGGATAAAATCGTAATAGGAAGCTTGTGCACCTCCGTAGTTGCCAGTATAAAGATCACATATGAGGGTGGCTCCTCCAAGGTCTTTAAAAGTGCATTAAAAGCACCTATAGAAAGCATATGTACCTCATCGATAATATAAACCTTGTATTTGCCTTCCGCAGGAGAATAGGAAACCTCCTCCACAATCTCACGAATATTATCTACACCATTGTTGGACGCAGCATCAATCTCAATAACATTCATGCTTGCCCCCGCCGCTATGGCACGACAGATACGACAGTCCCCACAGGGACCGTCCTCTGTGGGGTTCTCGCAATTCACTGTTTTCGCAAGTATTTTTGCTACCGTTGTTTTGCCGGTCCCTCTGGTTCCGGTAAAAAGATACGCATGCCCGATTCGATTCGCCTTTATCTGATTTTTCAGTGTAGTAACGATATGATCCTGCCCCTTCACATCCGCGAAGGTATCCGGGCGGAACTTTCGGTATAGCGCTGTATAAGACATAACAACCTCCATATGCAGTGCCTGTCATCGGCACCGCAGTGTATTCTTTAATCTCCGAAGCTGATTCCCAAAAGCTTGGCTTCTTTTACGATGGACGCATCCGGAGATACCATCTTAAGCTTTCCTGCCACATCCTCAAGGGGAACTCTTACAATCTCTCTGTTTTTGTAACCTACCATAAATCCATACTTGCCTTCTAAAATCAACTTACCTGCCTCAGAACCGAGTCGGCTTGCAAACACACGGTCATAAGGGCAGGGGCTTCCACCTCTTTGCATATGTCCGGGAACCGTAACTCGCACCTCTCTGCCTGTCTTTTCCTGAATCAGGGCAGCCACTTCATAGGAAACGGAAGGATAAGGATATTTCTTCATCTTCTCCTTAAATTCCTTCTTGGAAAGCTTGGCATCCTTCTTGGAAATTGCACCCTCTGCCACTGCAATAATAGTGAAACGGCAGCCCTTCTTATCACGCTCTTCTATCTTATCAATCACCTTATCAATATCATAAGGAATCTCAGGAATCAAAATGATGTCCGCACCGCTGGCCATACCCGCATTCAACGTAAGCCAACCCACCTTATGGCCCATAACCTCCACAATAAATACTCTGCCGTGGGATGCTGCTGTGGTATGGATGCAGTCAATGGCATTAGTCGCAATGTCAACCGCGCTCTGGAAACCGAAGGTCATGTCAGTGCCCCATAAATCGTTGTCTATAGTCTTGGGCAGCGTTACCACATTCAATCCCTCCTGACGAAGCAGGTTGGCTGTCTTATGAGTACCGTTTCCACCTAAAATTACCAGACAGTCCAGCTGAAGCTTGTAATAATTCTGCTTCATGGCCTCCACCTTATTCAAGCCATTCTCATCAGGGTCCTGGATGGTCTTAAAAGGTGTACGGGACGTTCCCAGAATTGTACCTCCCTTCGTCAGTATTCCGGAAAAATCATTTCCGGTCAGCATACAAAATTTACCGTAAATCAAGCCCTTATATCCGTCTAAAAAACCATAAATCTCAACCTCTTCACCACTGTGGTCAAGGGTCTTTACAACGCCTCTCATTGCTGCATTTAATGCCTGACAATCTCCACCACTGGTTAACATACCGATTCTCTTCATGCGTTCCTCCATTCCGCCGCCCCGAGGGCAGCCTTTTCGATGCAATTTATATCTAACATTATAACCCATAATCGCTACGGTTACAACTTATACAAGGGCATTTTCAGATTAATTTTTGAAATAATTACCTTGTAACACTTGTCAAAAAAACACTTTTCCATTACAATGAACTAGGCTGTAATATGCCACGGAGATGTACCCAAGTGGTTGAAGGGTCCGGATTCGAAATCCGGTAGGTCGGTTCGCCGGCGCATGGGTTCAAATCCCATCATCTCCGCTCATATCCAAAACGAAAGAAGTAGGACTTATGCCCGGCTTCTTTTTTATCAACATTTTCAAAACATGTATTTTGTGCCCGCAAATCGCTAAACTATATATAAATGACTATTTAGGAGGCACTCTATGAAAATTTTATTTTACGATACCAAGAGCTATGACCGGGACTCCTTCGAATCCGCACGTATCAATTACCCGGAAATAGAAATCGAATACCTGAAATCCGATTTGGAACCCCGCACCGCTGCATTGGCAGAAGGCTTTGATGCGGTATGTGGTTTTGTAAGTTCCAACATCGGCAAACAAACCCTGGAAATCTTACACGCAAAAGGCATCAGGCTGATTCTTCTTCGAAGCGCAGGCTTTAATAATGTGGACGTGGATACAGCAAAGCAATATGGCATGCGCATCATGCGCGTGCCGGGGTATTCTCCCGAAGCAGTAGCAGAGCACGCCATGGCTCTGGCTCTTGCATGCAACAGACGCATCTACAAAGCCTACAACAAAGTACGCGAAAATGATTTCAGTTTAAGTGGTCTTATGGGATTTAATCTGTATCAAAAGACAGCCGGCATCATCGGTACCGGGAAAATCGGTGCTGCCATGTGCCGCATCTGTCATGGATTCGGCATGAAGGTGATTGCCTATGATGTGTACGAAAACGAATCCCTTAAGGATTTTGTGGAATATGTATCCTTAGAAAAGCTGTTAAAAGAAAGCGATTTGATATCCCTGCACTGCCCCCTGATGGATTCCACCTATCATATGATTCAACTGGATACCATCAAACAAATGAAGGATGGTGTGATATTAGTAAATACTTCCCGCGGAGCTTTGGTTAAAACAGACGACTTAATCGAAGGAATCCGCATGCACAAATTTGCAGGTGTGGGTCTTGATGTGTATGAGGAAGAAACTGATAATGTGTTTGAAGACCGCTCTGATGAAATCCTTAAACATTCCACAACTGCAAGACTGCTTTCCTTCCCCAATGTGATGATTACCTCCCACCAGGGCTTCTTTACCAGAGAAGCCTTGCAGTCCATTGCACAAACCACATTGCAAAATGCAATGGACTTTCTGGCAGGAATATACGGTCCTAATGATATCATTCAGACTCATTAATTAAACCAACACACACTCTACTAAAAATACCATTGCGCATGCTGCAACCGCCACTACGGTCAGGCTCTTCCCTTTTAGGGCCAATCCCACCGCTACCACAAGGCCTGCTGCCGCGGAAATCTTGGAATCCGTAGCATAAAAAATAGCAGGAATGGTCATGGCGGTCAGCACCGCATAGGGTATATAATACAAAAATGATTTCACAAACCGGTTTTCTATCTTCTTGCGAAGCAGAGCAAAGGGAATGGAACGAATCAAATAAGTGGACCCTGACAAAATCAACAGATAAATCAAAAATTCTTTGGTATCCATTATGCTTCATCCTCCTTTACCGGGAATAATATCGCGCCCAAAATAGCCGCTGCAATAGCGCAGATACTAATAGACAACCCACTTGATACCTGACTCAGTATAGGCACATAGGTAAACAGGCAGCTGAATACAATGGCGAATGCAACCACAATACAAACTGTCTTTTTGTGCTTCATCTCCGGCACCACAATCGCCACAAACATTCCGTAAATAGCCAGACCAAGTGCACTCATCAGTCTCTGGGGTAAAATATTACCGAGAAGAGCACCCACTAACGTTCCAAGCGCCCATCCGAAATAAGGCAGTGTAGCCAGTCCCGCAAAAAAAGAGCGCTTTACACTTTTTTCCGTACTTGCCACGGCAAAAATTTCGTCCGTCATAAAAAATCCAAGCAGCCATCTATACAGCCCCTTGAATTTACTGTCCGTTTTCTGTGACAGGGATATGGACATAAAAGAATACCTTACATTAATCGTAAGCTGACTCACAAGCATTTCAATATATTGGCCCGGATGCATCATAATCCCGATACCTGCAAACTGTCCTGCAGAGGTGACGGTCAGCATGGAAATCGCTACCGCCTGCCACCAATACAATCCATAGGACACTGCCATAATTCCAAAGGTAAAGGATACCGACAAGTAGCCTAAGCCAATGGGTATCCCATACCGTAATCCTCTAAAATAATCATTCATTCCTCAGTACTTCCTTTGCCTTTTCCAGCTGATTATCCGGGTGTTCTTCACTGCCATAATAAGCCTCTCCGTCAAACTCACAGAGAATATCAGGCTCAATACCTGTGCCGTGAATATTGCGGCCGATAGGTGTAAAATAGCTGCTTACGGTAAGCTTTACGGCAGAACCATCAGAAAATGGTATGATCTGCTGGACAATTCCTTTTCCGAAGGTCGTAGTCCCTACAAGGGTTCCCTTACCATAATCCTGAATGGCTCCCGCAAGAATCTCAGACGCACTGGCAGAATTCATATCAATCAGTACTACCAACGGAATATCTATCTCCTCCGCCCCGTCACTGAAATATTCTTCACGGTTACCTGCTTTGTCTTCGGTGTATACCACCAAGCCTTCCGGCAAAAGCATACCGGCTATATCCACTACATCTGTAAGACTTCCGCCCGGATTGCCGCGCAAGTCTATAATCAGCTTCTCCATACCGGAATTTCCCAAAGATTCCATAGCCTCCGAAAATTGTCCGGGGGTCACTTCATCGAATTCCACTATCTGTAAATACCCGATACCGTCCTCCAACATCTCATACTCCACGGTCGGACTCTCTACCTTGCGTCTGGTAACAGGTATTTTAAGATAATCATTCTCCCCCTCACGGATGATGGTTAGTACCACCTCCGTGCCTTCTTCGCCACGAATATAGGAAACCGCTTCATCCAGCGATAATCCGTAAGTAAGTACATCATCCACCTGATAAATCAAATCGTTTTCCCTAAGGCCCGCTTCCTCCGCAGGAGTATTGGAAATAATACCACTCACTTTAGGAAGCGAGGTCTGCGTATCCAGACTCACATAGGAACCGATGCCATAATAGACGCCTGACATCTGTGTCATTAATTCTTCCAATTCCTCCGGAGTGTAATACTCAGAGTAGGGATCTTCAAGCGCTGTTAACAATCCGTTGTAAATACCGTTTTGCAACTCCTCTGTTGTCTTTTCGTCCAGATAGAAATAATGATCGATTGTGGCTTCCAATGTCTGGAGCTTACGAATCATTTCCGGACTAACTGCAGCATCCTTTACAATCCCGATACTGTTAGATTTTTTCTCTTCTTCTGCTTTTTGCTTCGGAATCACCAGTGAAATGACGCCTACTATCAAAAGCGAAACCGCAAGTCCCGCTATGATACCCAGCAGAAAACTTCCGGCTCCAAATTTCTTCTTTTCCGTAACACTTTGCAGATTAACTGTTTCCATTTTATTGCCTCACTATTTGGATATATAATTCCACGGCGATACATATTCACCGTTCAAACGCACACTGAAATGCAAATGATTGGCTGTAGAACGCCCTGTTGAGCCCACTGCAGCAATGGTCTCACCCCTGACCACAATCGCGTCCTTCTTTACGTACAATTTAGATGCATGCATATAGATGGTATACAAACCATCACCATGGTCTATCATCACATAGTTGCCCATGGTGGAACTGTACGTAGCTGCTACTACCTTTCCATCATACGCCGCATAAATAGCCGTTCCCTTAGGCGACGCAAAATCTACGCCATTATGAAACTGTGGAACATTCAGAATGGGATGTATGCGGTCACCATACTCACTGGATACCCGTGTAAAGGATGCAAGCGGAAACTTAAACTTACCACCGTCATACTTCAGCATGCTTTCAGCCAACAGCTTCTTTTTCTCTTCAGCTATAGCCTGCTCCAGTGCCTTAATTTCTTCTTCCTGCGCCTTGATTTCTTCCTCGTATTCCTTTATGATATTTGCCTTATTGGAAATATCATTCTCATATGCCAACAGATCCTCATGCTTCTGTTCTATCAGCTTCTCCAGATTCTCCTGCTCGATTTCCACGTTAATTTTCGCCTGGTCCAAGAGCTGCTTCTCAAGCTCCAGCTGCTCCTTACACAGTTCGACCAGATGACGGTTCTCCTGAAAATCATTCCACTGCTGCTTGTCATAGGTTACAATGCGCTCCATATAGTCCGCTTTATTAAGAAAATCCCCAAAACTTTCGGACTTCAAAAGCATATCCGTCATATAAGAATCCTTCTGTTCATACATCAATCTTATGCGGTTAATCATGGATTCTTTCTGATTTTCTTCTCTGTTAAGCGCAGCTTCAAGCTCAGCCTCTGACTGAGCTATCTCCTGTTCCTTATTCTGTATTTTTACCTTAAGTTCTGCTACATTCTGCTCTATCTGTTCCAGATTCTGGTCCAACTGCGCCACATAATTCTTCAGATTCTTTTTCTGGGTCTCCAGCTCTTTCTTAATCTTTTGAAGGTCGGAAAGACTGTTCTTCATACTCTCCTTTTCCTTCTGGGCCTGGGAAATCTGTTGTTCCTTTTCCTTGATACTGTCAGAGGTAAGGGAGGACATATTGGTGGCGGATGAATCCATATCGTTTGCTGCAATAGCTAACACCGCAACTATCAGACAGATAAGTATCCCTGTTTTCTTCATAAATTATCCTTTTACAAAACAACATTGTTTATACATGAAGGTGCTTACGGACTGTTGAAATACTTCCCAAAAATCCAATACCGACGCCCACAAGAAGTGACACCGGTGTCAGGAATTTAAATATCTGATCCACGCTCAAAAAGCTTAAAAAACCACTGAGCACAGAAAATCTTTCCACAATATAATTCAAAGCATAATTATACAGGCTGTAAATCAAAATCAATGGGAGACCCGCACCTAAAACACCGATAATCATTCCTTCCAGCACAAACGGAGCGCGTACAAAAAAGTCAGTGGCACCGATATATTTCATAATGTTAATCTCTTCCTTGCGCACGGAAATACCGATAGCTACCGTATTGCTGATTAAGAAAATACTTACTGCCAGCAGTATGACAATAATACCTATGGACACATATGCAATCAACAGATTCGCACCGCTTAAGGTATTGGCTGTAAGCTCTGAATAATTTACTTTACGCACTTCAGGGATGGAGTTTAACCAGGTAACCAATGCATCCTGCATGGACACATCACTCAGATACACCTCATAGCTGTTATCGCCCTCAAGAGGATTCTCCGGAAACCCTTCCGCATAATTTTCACCAAAGTACTCAGGGCCAAAAGTCGCCCATGCCTCATCATCAGAGATAAATTTTACCTCCGAAACCTCCAGGCGGGCTGCAATATCCTGACCGATTTCCTCCAGACGGGCATCGGTTGTATCCACATCAAAAAATACAGTAACAGAAACTCCTTCCTCCGCTGTCTTGATAATATTCTGAAAATTTGCCACAACAGCATAAAATAAACCAAACAGGAATAAGCATGCTGAAATGGTAGCTATAGATGCCAGTGAATACCACTTATTGCGGAATATATTGGCAAAACCCTGTTTGATAGTATAAAAAAGCGTACTAATCTTCATCAATATAACCACCCTTCTCTTCATCACTCACAATAACGCCCTTTTTCATGGTGATTACTCTCTTCTCCATGGCGTTGACAATCTCTCTGTTGTGAGTTACAACCACTACGGTAGTTCCCTTAGCATTGATTTCTTCCAATAACTTCATGATATCCCATGAATTCTTAGGGTCCAGATTACCGGTAGGCTCATCGGCAAGCAGGATGGACGGTTTATTCACCAGCGCTCTTGCCAAAGCAACCCTCTGCTGCTCTCCTCCGGAAAGCTGCTTTGTCTTCGCTTTATATTTGCCTGCAAGACCTACCGTTGCCAGAATGGACGGCACGTTCCTGCGAATTTCGCTGGCTGACTTTTCTACGATCCTTTGTGCGAATGCTACATTTTCATATACATTTCTGTCGTTTAACAATCTGAAGTCCTGGAAAACCACTCCCAGGTTACGACGATATTTGGGTATCTGTCTGTGCTTTAATTTCGCCATATCCAGTCCCATGACATGAACATTACCGCTTGTTGCAGTAAGCTCTCTGAGAAGCAGCTTAATCAGGGTAGATTTACCGGAGCCGCTGTCACCCACAATAAACACAAACTCGCCTTTGCCTATACTTAAAGTCACACCATTAAGTGCAGGGGAGCCCGTGGAATAGGATTTACTCACATTGTCAAGGTAAATAACACCTTTTTCCTCTATCATCTTCTCGCGTTTCTTTCTTAAAGCTTCTTTTCTTTTAGCCATGTAAAAACCACCTATCATTAGTACTCAAAATTTTCCATGTACCTCATATATTTTACTACCATCAATGCGATCTTAAAGGTAATTGCGTCCTCAAAGACGCGCAAATCAAGTCCTGTACTCTTTTGCAGTTTATCCAAACGATATACCAGTGTATTTCGGTGAATAAACAGCTGTCTTGATGTCTCCGATACGTTCAGACTGTTCTCGAAAAACTTATAAATGGTAGTCAGGGTCTCCTCATCAAACTCATCAGGACTCTTTCCGCCGAAAATCTCTTTGATAAACATTTTACAAAGAGGAATAGGCAACTGATAAATCAAACGTCCGATACCAAGTTCACTGTAAGCCACAATATTTCTGTCATCAAAGAAAATCCTTCCTACATCCAGCGCCATTTTGGCTTCTTTGTAAGAACGGCTAACCTCCTTAATCTCTTTGATAACAGTACCATAAGCTATGCGTACACCCTTGATGCCCTCTTTCTGAAAAAAGCTTTCCAGGTTCTTTGCTGCTTTTTCAATTTCCTTGGCGCTGTCAGACTCCGTCAAATCCTTAACCACTATAACATTGTTCTCATCAACGGCAGTAATGAAGTCCTTACTGCTGTTAGAAAAGTGAACACGCATCATCTCCAGCATATTATTTTCTTTGGAATGTCCATGCTCCACAATCATTACCACTCTGGATACATCCGTCTGAATGTGAAGCTTTTTAGCCCTGCTGTATATGTCTACCAAGAGCAGGTTGTCAAGCAAGAGGTTCTTAATGAAGTTATCTTTGTCAAAGCGCTCTTTATATGCTACCAAAAGACTTTGAATCTGAAAGGCTGCCATTTTACCGATAACATAAATATCTTCTCCGGCACCGCCCACAACCAGAATATACTCCAGCTGCTGCTCGTCAAAAATCTTAAAGTACTGATATCCCTGAATCTCCTGGGAATCTGCAAATGAAGCTACAAATTCCACTGCTGCCTTGGAAGAGCTGCCCATGTCTGCGGTAGATGCCACTACCTTGCCATCCACATCCATCACGCAAAGCTCCGCCCTTGCTATACTCTTTAATCCCTCGATTGTATTCTGTAGTATTTGATTTGATATCATATGTTTACGCTCCTTTGGATTCTGTCTCCATAATACTCCATATAATACAAATGTACAAAAAATCCGGTAAAAAAGCAATACTTTTTTATGCACTTTTTGCAAAAAAGAGCTGTCTGACATCATCGCCAGACAGCCCCAAATCATATCAATTACTAAATTCTGATGTCCAGATTACCGCCCACATGGGGATTTACACTCTGCTCCATAGCTGCAGCGTCAATCATCTGTACCATTCTTGCACCCAACTCTTCATTGGTATTCATCGCTTTGCTAAGCACTGCCGTTCCTACATCAGTCTGAACAGCATGAGTAGCCAGTGCCATTGATAATCCTGCAATATCCATAACTGCTCCTCCTTCCGTATTCTCATATGTATCAATCAGGTACTAAAATACCTTGTGTCTTTATTATAACAATAATCAGACAAAAAATCCAGTGTTTTTTATATTTATACTAAATCCGAATACCTTCATCTACCGTATCATCCCTCACAACGCCAAAGTAGGATAATACCCAGTCATAAACACCGGTCAAAATCACGCTGTCGCAATAAGCACACACACCGAAGGATGTACCCTTTAAAGGCGCTCCACAGTTAGGGCACATAATGCCCTCTGCTTTTTCCTCCGCGCTGCGGGTAGCTGCGCCACGATTTCGCATAAAGGTCATTTTGTAATACATATCCCAGCGGGTATCCTTGTTACCGTATAGTATCTCTCCTGTCGCTTCCCGCACCTGATAATCAATCATGCTCGCAGCCAGATAAACAGTCAGATACTCATATTGATTGTCTCTGACAAAGGATGTGAGATACGCCGTATTTACGCTGATTCTCTCCAAATGATTTACAATGCCGTTTGCTATTTTTTCTTCAATCTGCTTCTGTGTCTGCTGATACAGATTCTGATGCAGAACTGCTCTCACCGGCTCTAAATCTCTGTTCTCCCATGCCGTTTGAATATCCATATACACCTGACGGGCAAAGCTTAGAAAGTCGGTGGCTGTAAAATTAGGATCCGCCTTCTTAATCAGTGCATTAATCTCATCGGTACGGTCCGGAAGAGTTTTGCGCCGCTTTACCATCGGCTGTACAACGCGCCTCTGCGTGTATTCCCTCTGCTTAGCCCTCTTTTTGGTCTTTAATATAACTACCACTCCGACAAGCACTACATATACAATGACAGTGGCAGAACCGCCGCCCACCAGCCTAAATGCTCTTCCGATATTAATAATATCAAAATCAAAGTCACCGTCCGAGCTCCAATCAGAATCCCAGTCAGAGCCCCAATCTGTATCAAAATCGCCGATATCAAAGTCAAAATCTCCCATATCGAAGTCATCGACATAATCGTTAAAGTCACCGAAGCCCGCCTGCACAGACAACTCAGTGCCAAATATACCTGCCACCGCAAGTGCCAGCACCAATATACAAAGAACCAGCTTCTTCACTCTGCTTTTCATCTTTATCGTCCCTTCCTGCGAATTACCTTGTCAGTAATTTCAATCAGACCATTCTTCAGCAAATTCCCTACGCCGCGCTTAAACTCATTTTTGCTCATGCCGGTCTCTCGCTTGATAATCTCAGGAGACACCTTATCGTTAAATGGAAGTACTCCGTCATAGCTGTCTATAATTTTTAATATTTCCTCCGCATCCTTTTCAATTTGCAGATATGCCTTTTCGCGGATACTCAAATCCAGTCTGCCATCTTCTTTTACCTGAGTAACCCTGGCAGTTACATCTTCTCCGGGCATAACCTTTCCGTACAACTCCTTTTTGGGAATCAGCGCCGAATAGATATTATCCACTGCTACAAATGCTCCGAAGTTGTCACTGATTTCGTAGACACGTCCCGTTACCTGATCATTCTTTTTGTAAGGGCTGTCACATCTTAAATTCTCATACACATTCATGGTCGCACATAGTCTGCCGCTCTTGTCAATATATAGGGACACCAGTACCTTATCTCCGGGTTGTACACGCTTTTTCTGCTGCTTAAAAGGAAGCAGTAAATCCTTCTCAAGCCCCCAGTCCAAGAATGCTCCGAATTTACCTACCTGTGCCACGGCAAGCTCTGCCACCTCACCCATCTTTAATTTCGGTGTGTTGGTGGTTGCAATCATTCTGTCTTTGGAATCTCTGTACACAAATACTTCCACCACATCCCCCGGCATAGCGCCCTCCGGAACCTGTTTGACGGGAAGTAATACTTTCTCTTCCGCATTATCCTTGGACTCTGCCAGATACACACCAAATTCTACTTTCTTTACAATGGTAAGCGTCTGTCTCTCACCCAGCTTAATCATATATTTTTCCTCTACTCTTTCTCCAAAAATTCAACAACTGCATAGGGCAAACCCTTTGCATCCCGGAGCGCCGCCACAAGTTTACCGTTCTCATATGATACGCCCGGATATATCACATCACCCAAAAACGCCTGCTTTTTGTATTCCACACGAAGCTGCTTCACACAAAAAACCTCCGGCAGAAAGTCCATCGCCATGTTTACATACTGACCATTGTTTACATGATTATTGGTATCCAGATGATGTTTTTTCACCGTAATCGGCTCCGCATCTTCCATTTTCGTAGGTAACACAATTTTTCTGGGAGCATACTCCATGTCAAGCTTAGGACTCAACGCATACGCAGTTAACATTTCTTCGGAAGGCACTGTCGGTCTGCCGTTTTGTAAATCAAGCAATGTCCAAAGTGAATTGCCCTTCGCCAGATAGCTTCCATCCTCCGCCTTCATAAAGAAATTACGGGAACCGAAAAAGCCCTTAAAATCATAAGGCATTGTTCCGACAGTCACCCTGTCGCAATATTCCGGCATTTCCTCCACCACAATCTGCCAGGAATTCAAAACCCATGCCTGCTGCTTCTCTTTCATGGCCTTTACTCCAAGCCCCAAACTCTCGGAATGAAAAGTAGTCACATCCTGGAAATAATTGAGTAATGCTGCCATGGTGAGCTTGCCGTTATTGTCCGCCTCACTGTAGCGTATTCTGCTTTCAAACGTGTACATTATGTTAACCTCTGTCTAACTAAATAATTGTATAACTATCACAACAATCCAAAACAAACAAAACAGCCCCATACCTGGATTCAGGAACACTGTCGTAAATTTCTTGCCCTTCGGTATCTCCACTTCACCGGGGGATAACCTGAATTTCTTATGAAACACAATGAGCAATACAAATCCTGCAATTACAGTACCAAAAATCAAGACGATATAGCCCACATAGAGAATCCAACCCAGCAGATGTTCCACGATAAATGCCATAAGGATGTCCTCATGCACTCCTCCATACATCAGCGCAGTATATTCCTCCAAACCTATTGCATCCGTCAGAAGCGTCACCACAATGCTGCCCAGGAAATTGATAATCATATGTATACCAATGGTAATCTTTAATTTACCCGTTTTTACATAAAGAAATGCCATAAACATACCCATGGGGAAAGCATATACAAACTGATTCAAATTGCCGTGGAAAAGTCCGAACACGAGACCCGATACCAGCACTGCCACACCCTGGCCATAACGCACCGTCCTGTCTACTATCAGCTTTCTGAACAGATATTCCTCCATAATAGGTGCCCAGATAACCATACATACAAACATGACTCCCAAGCTTGCATCCGCAGTAAGATTTGCAATGTTATTCTGTACCACGCCCCCTTTAAAAAGTCCAATCAAAAATGTGATTATCAGTCCTATCACGTTACATATTATAGAGATGGAATAACACATCATAAAAGACAAGACAAAATTTCCTGCTTTCATATGACGCTTCTCGGGCACTGTCACCGGCAGGCGTTTTACCATAATCATCAATATGGGCATGCCCACCAGATAAATAGGTATCATACCCAGTATAATTGCCAAATCAGGATTTTTAAGCCATTCCGGTTTAAAGGTAACGATAAGCCAACTCATTGCATACTTTGCAAGATAAATCCCTATGGTACCAAATAAATAGCACAATCCAAGTGCCGTAATGTCTTTTCTCGCCTGTTTCATTTGTGTCTGTTCCATTTTATGCATTCCTTTCTGCTTCCCATCTCATTCATTATACGAAAAAATAGTGTTTTTCACAAGACTGACTTTGTTTAGAAGTAAATACGTACGCCTGTCGTCATCCACTTCTTACGCCCGTTTCTGAAGCTGTGCCAAAATATACTGTACCCTGCGTATGGCGTCATCTACCTGCTTCTTAGCTTCCTTAATTCGCGATTGTACCATTAAGTCAGCAATGATACCATCAAAGAAGTAATCTGCAAAGGACAGAAAGTCTCCCATTTGTATTTGAAACTCCGGGATGTTATCCACATCCATAAGTTCCTTTTGAAACTTTCTAAGCGCAAGTCGGGCCTCCTGAATTTCTTCATTTGCCTTATTCATCTTGGAATGCTTTACAAAGGTCGCAATAAAATCACCACCCAGAATGTCAAACAATCCCCAATTTCCGGCACTTGACAGGCTCTCCTTTGCCCGGTCAAGGCAAAGCAATGCTTTTTTTCCCGCATTAAGCGCTTCCTGTATCTCTTCTCTGTAATATGTGTTCTGCATATGAATCCTCTCTATTCTGCTATGATAGTTATATTATATATAAACTCACTATGAAAAATACAGTTGGAAAATACGCACATAAAACATGCATAACGTGCATTTTTACGTCTGGTGGCAGGAGATGCGGGGGGGGAGGGGACCATGGTAGCCGCAGGCACGCTTTCGCTATGCTTCGCATCGCAACGGTACTAAGCTCGCTTAATTGCATCTTCCGACGCAATTACCTCGCTAAGGACCGGCGTGCTCAGAATGCGCTGCTTGTACCATGGTCCCCTCCACCCCACTCCTCCTGCCCCCGAACGTAAAAATACCCGCAGAATTTCTCAAGACATTACTTTTCCTCGAAAAAACAACCTTTGGTTGCGAAATCCGCCTATAAACAAACCTTGCGGTTCTTGAAACAGCTATTATTTTTTTGATACTATATAATCAGGATAAGCGCTTATCACTCTAAACACAGGTGGTTTAAATTTATGGAAATTAACTTAAAGGAAAAATTGCGCACATTGCGACAACAACGAAACATAACCCAGGAAGCTCTTGCAAAGCATCTTGGAATTACTCCGCAATCCGTAGGGAAATGGGAACGGGGAGAAGGCTACCCGGATATTACGTTGTTGCCTAAAATAGCTTTTTATTTTAATGTAACTGTTGATGAATTACTCAGTGTAGATCAGATAAGAGTTGAAGAAACAATATGCGAATATCTAAGACAAAGTGAGATTTTTCAACAAAATGGAGAAAATCAAAAAAATCTGGAAATGTGGGAAAAGGCATATGCTGAATTTCCAAATGATTGCCGTGTAATCGAAGGACTTATGTTTGCAATCAACAGAGAGGCCGTATATCCATGTCCCCAAGATAAAGCAACACTTATCATTACGCTCGGCGAAGAACTTTTGCAAAAATCAACTGAGCCCCGACAAAGAGAACGAGTCATACAACGCTTGAGTTACACTTATGCTAATATCGATAAAGAAAAAGCATTATACTATGCTGACATGAGTGGTACGTTTTTCATAACAAGAGAAAATCTTCGGAGTGCCATTCTTGATGGAGAAGAAGGTGTAGGCGCATGTCAAAGTTACATAATGAATTTAATCCATGAGGCCGCATTAACTGCGTGCAATATGACTTCAAAAGTTCCATTTACGCATGAGGAAATCATTGAAGCATATACTTTTGCAATTGATATCCTCCGGCGGCTGTTTTCAGATGACAATGTGGGCTTTTACGCTTTTGATCTTTCATTTTATTATAGTCGTATTGCACTCGAGTATGCCGATATGAAAGATACAGCGCATACACTAAAAGCACTGGAAGAAAGCTGCAGATATGCAATCATTGAAGCCAACTTAAAGGATATGGATTATACAGCCCCGATGGTTAATCTCATAAAGCATATAAATGAAGGAACCTCGAAAAACTATAAAGGTAATGCTTGTAATCTCAGATTGCAAGCATCGGAAGACAAACGATTTGATTTTGTACGGAATGAGGAAGTATTTAAAAGACTTGTTGCCGAGCTCAAAGAGCATGTAGAATAGCGCAAGCACTATCCTCTCAAGACAAAGAACCACAAGCATGCGCTTGTGGTTCTTTTGGACAGCGCTACAAGGATTCGAACCTTGAGATGACGGAGTCAGAGTCCGTTGCCTTACCGTTTGGCGATAGCGCTATTTCGTATTACTTGATGTATTATACATGAAGTATGTCCACTTTGCAATACCTAAATTCAAATTTTTTAAAAAATTTTTAAATTGATGATACTATATGCGCAATACCCCAAATAGTGCAGTGTAAGGCTGCGGAACTCCGCAGCCTTACTCTTTCATCTCTATACTTCAAACAACAAATCCGCATATGTAGGGAATGGCCAGTACTCCTTATCCACCAGCTTCTCCAGTTCGTCTGCGGGCTTTCTCAAATTATTCATGGCCGTCATCACCACATCATGATAGAAGAATGCCTGCTCTTTACCGCGCACCATTTCAGATGCCTGCTTTTCTGCCTCAAGAAGTGCCTCCACAGCTTTCTTGGTCTCCGTAAGCTTTGCGGTCACGGTCTTTAACAGCTCAGTGGATGTGAAATCGTCACCGCCTGCCTGCTTCACTGCCAGCGTAGTGTCTGCCAGGGATTTTGCAAAACGCATTACCGCAGGTATAATCTGTTGGTTTGCCATATCAATCATGGTCAATGCTTCTATATTGATGGTCTTTGCATAGGTCTCGTATAAAATCTCTGCACGGGAGCGAAGCTCTGCCTCCGTGAAAATACCGAACTTTTCAAACAGACGGATGGATTTATCAGTGGTAAGGGTATCCACAGCTTCCACCATGGATGGAATATTGGGCAGTCCTCTTCTGGCCGCTTCCTCTTCCCACTCTTTTGCATAGCCGTTGCCGTTGAAGATGATTCTCTGATGTGCGGTCATGTACTCCTTAATCAGATCATGCACCGCCATCTCAAAGTCTTCAGCGCCCTCAAGCCTGTCAGCCGCTTCGCAGAAAGCCTCTGCAACGATAGCATTTAATGTAGTGTTGGGGCTTCCGATGGAATCCTCGCTGCCCACCATACGGAACTCAAATTTATTACCGGTAAAAGCAAAGGGTGAGGTACGGTTTCTGTCCGTTGCATCCTTTACAAAATCAGGCAGGGTAGACACACCTGTACGAAGCATTCCGCCCTCCTTTAAGGAATCCGCCTTACCTGTTTCCACAAGCTGGGCTACTACATCCTCAAGCTGCTCACCTAAGAAGATGGAGATGATTGCAGGAGGTGCCTCATAACCGCCCAGACGGTGATCGTTTCCAACATTGGATGCACTCTGACGGAGTAAATCCGCATGAGTATCCACAGCCTTCATAATACATGCCAGCACCAATAAAAACTGAATATTTTCATTGGGTGTCTGACCGGGCTCCAAAAGGTTCACACCGGTATCCGTGGTAATGGACCAGTTGTTGTGCTTGCCGGAACCGTTCACACCTGCAAAAGGCTTCTCATGAAGCATACAACGCAGTCCGTGCTTACCTGCCACACGCTTTAAGGTCTCCATTACCAGCTGATTGTGGTCAACCGCTACATTGGCAGACTCATATATGGGTGCAACCTCATGCTGTGCGGGGGCAGCCTCGTTGTGCTGGGTCTTGGAAGTAACTCCCAGCTTCCATAACTCTATGTTTACATCGTGCATAAATGCACCGATACGCTCTCTGATAACACCAAAATAGTGGTCATCCATCTCCTGACCCTTGGGTGCCGGTGCACCAAACAGGGTTCTTCCTGAGAAAATAATATCCTCTCTCTTCAACGCCTTCTTGGCATCTACCAAAAAGTATTCCTGCTCCGCACCTACGGAAGGAATCACCTTTGTAGCCTCTACGTTTCCAAACATTCTCACAATACGCATTGCCTGCTTGCCCAGCGCTTCCATGGAACGTAAAAGCGGAGTTTTTTTATCCAAGGCCTCACCTGTGTAAGAGCAAAAAGCTGTAGGAATACACAGGGTGGGACCGGTAGCAGTCTCCTTGATAAAGGCCGGGGACGTAATATCCCATGTGGTATAGCCTCTCGCCTCAAAGGTTGCGCGCAGTCCGCCGGAGGGGAAAGAAGAAGCATCGGGTTCACCCTTTATCAGCTCCTTACCGGAAAACTCTAAAATCATCCGTCCGTCTGCATCCGGATGTGTCACGAAGGAATCATGCTTTTCCGCAGTGATACCGGTAAGCGGCTGGAACCAGTGAGTATAATGGGTCGCACCATTCTCCACCGCCCAATCCTTCATCGCTTTTGCAACCACGTCCGCTGTGGCAGGTGACAGTTCTCCACCATTATCAATGATGGTAACCACTTCCTTATATACACTTTTAGGTAATCTCTCCTTCATCTTGCCCAGGGTAAATACCTTGCTGGCAAAAAGCTCTTCTACCTTTAACTCTTCACTCATCCTAACGTTCCTCTCTATTTGCAATAAACGTTTGCAATCAATTTACGCTTCATTTTACAATACGCGCTATGATTGGTCAACCAAAATCTCTGCCTTTTTGCGCAAAATATCGTAACATTCGGGTGTTTTGGACAATTCCACCCAAATCACCTGCTTGGAATGGGGGCAGCTCTCCATGGGAGTAAACTCCGCATCATACATAGCAAGCACCTCTACCTCGATATTTCTTCCGTCCGGCTTCATGATTTCAATCTGCTCTCCAACGGAGAATTTATTGCGCTGTTCAAACCGGGTAAGACAGCCTCCATCCTTCTCACCCACGGTATCCACAATCCCCAAATATATATACTCATTCACATACGTATTATTGTCATATATCTGAGTATTTTCATCCGGCTTACCAAAATAGAAGCCCGTGGTAAATTGTCTGTAGGTACACTTGGAAATCTCAGCGCGGTACCAATCCATATTTGCACGATACATTTCCTCAGACTCAAAATAATCGTCAATTGCCTTTCTATAGGTACGGGCAACCGTCGCCACATAAAGCGCCGTCTTCATGCGCCCCTCTATCTTTAAGCTGTCAATCCCTGCCGACACAATTTCAGGAATGTACTCTATCATGCACAAATCCTTGGAATTAAAGATATAGGTTCCTCGTTCATTCTCATACACGGGCAGATACTCTCCCGGGCGCTTCTCCTCCACAACCGCATACTTCCAGCGACACGGGTGGGTACACGCACCCTGATTGGCATCCCTGCCGGTAAAATACGCGCTGAGCAGACATCTTCCCGAATAAGAAATGCACATAGCTCCGTGAATAAAACTCTCAATCTCCATCTCCTCCGGGATATGGTCGCGAATGGTACGGATTTCCGCAAGGGAAAGCTCTCTGGCAGATACTACGCGCTTTGCTCCCATTTTCCACCAGAACAGATAGGTCTGATAGTTGGTATTGTTTGCCTGGGTGGAAATGTGAATTTCAACTTCCGGCCAGACCTCCTTCGCCACGGTAAACATACCGGGATCTGAAATAATCAGAGCATCCGGAGACTCCGGCTGCATGTCTCGAAGCTCTGTAAAATATGCTGCGGCACCCTCTAAGTCTTCGTTATGTGCCAGAATATTGGCGGTCACATACACCTTCACTCCGTGGGCATGAGCAAAGGCTATTCCCTCTGCCATCTCTTCCATGGAAAAGTTCTTGGCTTTGGCACGAAGCCCGAACGCCTCTCCACCGATATATACTGCATCTGCTCCGAAAACAACTGCAGTTTTTAACACTTCAAGACTGCTTGCCGGAATCAAAAGCTCCGGCTTTCTTCTCTGTGTCATGTTTGTATTCCTCCGTTTCAAAACGTAAGTATCCCATCACATCAATCAAAGCTTGGTACTTAAGGTAACTCCGTCACCCACCGGCAAAATAACCGTCTCCAATCCCAGATTATGCTTTAACTCATACAGATATTCCCGCATTCTGGCATGTATGGTACGGTTTCGTCTGGTAACCGCAAACCGGGACTCAATAATATCTCCGTCCTGCAGCACATTATCTGAGATAAGCAGACCACCATGAGGCAACAATCTCATAATATCCGGCAGGAAATTGATATACTGTCCTTTTGCGGCATCCATAAAAATAATGTCATAGGTACCCTCCAAGGACTTTAATACCTCCGTCGCATCTCCCTCTATCAGCGTAATATCCGCTTCCTTCCCGGCACGTCTGAAATTCTCCCTTGCAACCGGTATGCGCTTTTCATACTTTTCTATGGTGGTGATATGGCAACCCTTAGGCGCATACTCACTCATGAGCAAAGCAGAAAAGCCGATAGCAGTCCCGACCTCCAGGATTTTCTTCGGCTTTGCATATGCCAGGATAAATTTTAGCAGGCTCTGCATGGATTTGCGGATTATGGGCACCTGTGTCTCCAAGGCAAACTTTTCAATTTCATCCAAAAAAGGGGTGTTGCCCTTATCGAGAGAATCGATAAAGGCAGCCATTCTTTCATCTACTATCATTTGCACTCCGTCTTCTGTTATTCTTCCTCATCCTCCGCGGAATCGGAAGCCATAACCTCCATCATCTCTTCTACCGTCATCGCCGTGGTCAGTTCAAATGTTCCGGGTTTTACATCCTTTTTAAACTCGGACAGATGATACTGCAATACAAATAATTTGTCATCGCGGATTAATCCCTTAGACAAAAGCAATGTTCCGATTTCCTTGGGCGACATCTTTTCTGTCACAGTCACGGTTACTGTTCTTCCCTCGCCCGTAGACATGGGCGCCTCTTCAAAGATACGGTAGCCGTATTCATAGCAGGTCATGGCACCTCGGTAAATCACCAAAACAACTGCCACCGCTACAACCACTTTTAATATGGTACTGACTACCGCCAGTATCAACTTACTTGTCTTCATTGGCTTCACTTCCCTTATTTACTCAAAATGTAATGCTCCTGTAATTCTGGTTTCCACATCCTGCATCATTCTGCAAAACGAAAGCTCTGCTGCAAGAAATGCTTCCACCTGCGGATTCTCCCTAAACTCCTGAAATTCTCTCTCAAACTCCTCCAACTTGTCAAAGGCATAGCCTTCACTGTGCTGCAAAATGAAATTCCGCTTTCTGTACTCATCGAGCTGCGCCTTAAGTTCCGGCATCTGCTTCACCTTCGAAAGCTCATCTTTATAAGTCAGGTATTCTTCTGAGTTTAGAATCGCATCTATCAAATGCTCTACTGCATGATCCATATTGCTCATATTGTATCTTTTCTCCACAAATAATTCAAGAGGTTGTTTATACTTCCATAATGATCGGAAGTATCATGGGACGTCGCTTAGTCTTTTTCCACACATAGTCACTGAGTACATCTTTGGTAATGGATTTCAACTTGCCCCAATCACTTACGCCCCTATCGAGGCAGTTCTGAATAGCTTCATCCACAATACAACGCGCCTCTTCTATCAGTTCATCAGATTCCTTCACATACACAAAGCCCCTGGACACAATATCAGGTCCTGCCACCAGCTGGTTACTGTAGCGCTCAAGGCTCATTACCACAATCATAATACCGTCCTCAGCCAGATGCTGTCTGTCACGAAGAACCACATTGCCAACATCTCCCACACCGAGACCGTCCACCAGAATGGCACCGGTAGGCACCTTTCCTGTTACTGCTGCCTGCTCCATATCAAGCTCCAGCACATCTCCTGAGGAAAGGATAAAGATATCTTCTTTTTCAATACCGAGACTTTCCGCAATCTTAGCCTGCGCTTTTAAGTGCTTATACTCGCCGTGCACTGGAATTGCGTATTTGGGCTGAACCAGAGTATAAATCAGCTTAATCTCTTCCTGGCAGGCGTGTCCGGACACATGGGCATCCTGAAAAATAACGTCTGCGCCCTTGCGCAAAAGTTCGTTGATAATCTTCGTTACAGATTTCTCATTGCCCGGTATGGGGCTTGAAGAGAAAATAACCGTATCCTTGGGTCCGATAGTAATCTTGCGGTGCATGTTGTTTGCCATACGGCTAAGCGCCGCCATACTTTCGCCCTGGCTACCGGTAGTGATGATTACCTGCTGCTCATCGGGGTAATTCTTCATCTGTTCCAAATCTATCAACGTATTCTCAGGAATACTGATACACTCTAAGTTGCTTGCGGTCTCAATGATATTGACCATACTGCGGCCTTCCACAGCTACCTTTCTGCCAAACTTATAAGCGGTATTGATAATCTGCTGTACACGGTCCACGTTGGAGGCAAAGGTTGCCACAAAAATTCTGGTATTCTTGTGCTCCTCAAACAAGGTGTCAAAGGTCTTGCCCACAGTTCTCTCGGAAGGGGTAAACCCGGGGCGCTCTGCGTTGGTAGAATCGCACATCAGTGCCAATACTCCCTTTTTACCGAGCTCTGCAAATCTCTGCAAATCAATGGCATCACCAAATACGGGGGTGTAATCCACCTTAAAATCTCCGGTATGCACTACCACGCCTGCAGGAGAATAAATGGCAAGGGCTGCCGCATCAACGATACTGTGATTGGTCTTGATATACTCAACACGGAAATCACCCAGATTGATGGACTGACCAAACTTAACAACCTTACGCTTTGTGCCCTTCATCAGATTATGCTCTTTTAGCTTATTTTCAATGATACCCATAGTAAGTCTTGTAGCATACACAGGCACATTAATATCCTTCAGTACATAAGGCAGGGCACCGATATGATCCTCGTGTCCGTGAGTAATCATAAAACCCTTCACCCTGTCAATATTATCCTTCAGATAAGTAACATCAGGGATTACCAAATCAATTCCCAGCATATCATCTGCCGGAAACGACAATCCGCAATCCACCACAATAATACTGTCTTCATACTCGAAGGCAGTAATGTTCATACCGATTTGCTCCAAGCCTCCCAAGGGGATTATCTTTAACTTGGATGCATTCATATTCTCTTTTTTCTTCAAATATATTTCCTCCATTATTCCACATGGCTGACAGCCTTTTCTCATCAACAAATGTAATGGCACAATCCAGACAGGCCTATTTGTTCTGTCGTAACCTGTACGCCTGTCTCTGTGTATCACACGGACTTCCTGCACCCACGGCTTTTATATGTAATAAAAGTATACCCTGCCTTTTCTCACATAAACCGTTTTGCAGACAAATCCGGTTAATAAGTAACGCTTACCGTCACCATATTATTCAAAAGTGATATCCTCCAGCATATCGGCAAACACGCCTGATACTGCCGCAAGCTCATCATCGTCAGATACGATGGTAAAGATGCTCTCCTCCTCACCATCCTTGGATAAATCTTTTAAGATAAGGGCTTCACCGTCGCCCTCCTCAAAATCTGTTACCAAAATATAATTGTAGCCGCCGATTCTGGTCTGCTCCAACACAAAAAATTCTACCGGTTCTTCTCCCTCCGGATTAAACGTAATTTTCTCTAATTTACTCATAGCTTCTCCAATAATCTACTTTGCCTGCATGCTCCTATAATCCAAATAGCCCTGCAAAATCAAGGCAGCAGCAATCTTGTCCACGTAATCCTTGCGGTTCTCCCTGCGTATTCCGGCCTCCATCATGGCTTTATCTGCAGCCACGGTGGTAAGGCGCTCATCCCACATCGTTACGGTAAGTCCCGTCCGTCTCTCAAGCTTCTCTTTAAACTCATTGGTCAGCTCAACACGGACACCCTCTGATGCATTCATATTCTTGGGCAGTCCCAAAACAATTTCTTCCACTTCGTACTCTGTTATCAGTTCTTCAATTCTGGCCAGCGTCTGGCGGAGTTTATTCTCCTCCTTGCGTCTGATAATCTCCAAACCCTGTGCCGTAATCAGTAACGGGTCGCTCACTGCCACACCCACTGTCTTTGAACCAAAATCCAAGCCCATTATACGCATGGAATTCCTCCTATTTCCACTTATTGTTGCGGATATACTCCGTCAACAACTCCTCTACCAGTTCATCTCTCTCAACCTTCATAATCAGACTTCTGGCATTCTTATGGCTGGTGATATACGTCGGGTCACCACTCATAATATATCCCACAATCTGATTTACCGGATTGTACCCCTTCTCCGTCAGTGCTTCATACACAGTTGACAGTACAACCTTTACCCCTGTCTCGGGCTCTGACTGTACCTTGAAATATTGTGTATTTTCTAAGTTTTGCATATAAATCCTCCATACCGCCAATACATTATCTGCTTCTTACTATCTTACCTCATTTACCCATAAAATTCAATGCCTAATTACAAAACACCAAGCCATGTAAGGGCATTGTAAATACCGTCCTTATCCACATCCGTGGTGACATAATCCGCAAGCTTAAGTACAGCTTTCGAGGAATTGCCCATGGCGATTGCCGTGTTTGCTGCCCGAAGCATGGCAATATCATTGTTACTGTCACCGATAGCTACAGTATCCTCCATGGATGCCCCCAGATATTCCGCCAGATACCGCATGCCGCTTGCCTTGGAAAAGCCCTTGGGAACAATCTCATAAAAGCCTCTCTCCCTGTCAATGTAGTCCAAGATATCCGCAAATTCCGCAAAGAATCCTCTTCTGTATTCATCCTCTCCCACATAGCAGTAGAACTTGTCAAACTTACCCGGCGCCTCCTCAAAGCTTCCGTAACCAAGAGAGCCAAACTGTGCCATATACTTCCTGAATTTCTCCGTATGCATGTCGGAAAGTGGTTTCTGAAAATTATTTTGTCCGCCTTCCAGTACCGCATCTATTCCATACTTCTCCAATCCTGCAATGATACGCTTAGCCTCCTGCACCGAAAAGGTCCGGTGCAGCAGTTCCTTTCCCCTGTAAATCACCGTGGTTCCGCACCCGCAAAGGCATCCGTCAAATTCCGCCCAATCAGAAAGATAATCCCCCACCATCTTGTAGGTTCTTCCCGTATTTATCATACAGATGTGACCGTTCTGCCTTGCTCTTGTAATGGCTTCTCTTGTACTTTCACTCATCTGAAAGCTTTTGTCAATCAAAGTTCCGTCTATATCAAAAAATATGATTTTCATCCGTCATAATTTCCTCCGTCAAAAAGGCACCTATCTTAACCTTCACCAAAAGATTGGAGCATAGTCCCTCTCTCTCTTTTACTGCCACTCTCACATACGCAGGGGTGTGTCCCAGCCAATAGCGCTCTCCCGCAATCTCCTTTTGCTCCTCCAAAAGCACTTCTACAGTCTTTCCCAAATAGAAACTGCGAAAAGCCTTAGATTGCTCTTTTTCAAGCGCAAGAAGCTCGTTGCTTCTCACACCCTTTACCGCCTCAGTCAGCTGCCCCGGCATCACAGCAGCCCGGGTTCCCGTGCGCTTAGAGTATTTGAAGATATGCATCTCATAAAAGTCCGTCTTTTCCAAAAAGGCTTTTGTCAGCGCAAACTCTTCCTCTGTTTCTCCCGGAAATCCCACAATCACATCCGTGGTGATTGCCGGATGGTCAAAAGCTTCCCTTAGATAGGTTACGCTTTCATAGTACTCCTTGGTAGTATAATGGCGGTTCATCCGCTTTAGCACCTCATCGCAGCCGCTCTGCAAGGACAGATGGAAGTGCGGGCAAATTTTGGGCAATGCAGCCAGTCTCTGCGCAGCTTCCCTTGTTACAATTCTGGGCTCCAAAGACCCCAGGCGGATACGCTCAAGTCCCGCAATATCATGGATTCTTTCCACCAAATCAATGAGCTTGCTCTCCCCGGAATAATCACGCCTTTCCGCGTTTCTGTGCACCTCCACACTTTTTCCCTGCTTCCATGCTTCCGTCTCAAAATCAATGCCATAGGAGCTGATATGGATACCTGTAAGTACAATCTCACGATAGCCTGCCGCAACCATACCCTCAATCTCACGGATAATATCCTCCGCCCTGCGGCTTCTCACCCTGCCTCTGGCAAGGGGAATGGCACAATAACTGCAAAACTGGTTGCAGCCGTCCTGAATTTTTATATAGGCCCGTGTGTGCTCCGCTGTCTTTTGGAGAGTCATCTCCTCATACTCGTAGGTATTATCAATATCAAGAATGGTGGTATCTCCCAGCGTCTTGTCCTGTGTCACTGCCGACTCGCGCTCATCCAGGAACGCCTCCAAAATCTCTACCAAATCCTTTTTGCGATTATTGCCAATAGCAAGGTCAATGCTCTCATCCTGCTTTACATTCTCCTTACCGGTCTGTACATAACAGCCCACTGCCACCACAACGGCGTCCGGATTCTTAAGCTTTGCACGGTGTAGCATCTGCCTGCTCTTTCTGTCAGCTATATTGGTTACGGTACAGGTGTTTACGATATAAATATCCGCAACCTCATCAAAGGGTACAATTTTGTACCCCTTTTCCACAAGCATTTGTTGCATAATATCCAATTCATAAGAATTCACTTTGCACCCCAAATTGTGCAATGCTGCATTTTTCATAGAAAACTTTCCTTTTTACGATATTTTTTGACTGTTTTTTCCCTTGACTTTTATCTGTTCACACATTAATATGAATTCAGAAGGTATGACACACATTAAGGAGGTAGTTATATGAAAACAGTACAGATTTCTTTAAACTCTATTGACAAAGTAAAAAACTTTGTTAACGACATCACCAAGTTTGATTATGATTTCGATCTCGTATCCGGAAGATACGTAATCGACGCAAAATCTATCATGGGTATCTTCAGTTTGGATTTATCCAAGCCTATCGACTTGAACATCCACGCAGAAGATGGCGCTGATGATGTACTGAATGTTTTAAAGCCTTACACTGTATAATCAGCAGGCTTTGGACAACCAAGTGACAAATAGGATGCCTCAGGCAATAACCTGAGACATCCTTTTTATTTATTCCACTATAATCACTTCATCCGTTTCTAACGCTGTTGCCACAAGCTCTTCAATCTTTTCATCCAGATTGTGCTCATGTCTGCGGATAACGTTAACATTGGGCTTTGTAACAGGATGCTTTGCCACAAAAATGGTACAGCAGTCCTCGAAGGGCTGGATGGAGGTCTCATAGGTACCGATTTTTTCAGACACTTCAACAATCTCCTGCTTATCAAAGCCAATCAAAGGACGGTACACGGGAAGCTCGCACACCTCATTGGTTGCAACAAGGGAGGCCATGGTCTGGGATGCCACCTGACCGATACTTTCACCGGTAATTAATCCAAGACATTCGGTTTCCTTTGCAATATGCTCCGCAATACGCATCATATAACGGCGCATAATGATAGTCAGCTCCTCATGAGGACATTTTTCGTGAATATAAAGCTGGATATCCGTAAAATTAATAATATGCAGATAAATGGGGCCTGTGTATCTGGAAACAATACGTGCCAAATCCACTACCTTCTGCTTTGCCCGCTCACTGGTGTACGGAGGCGCATGGAAATATACCGCATCAATCTTAACACCGCGCTTGGCTATCATGTAACCGGCAACCGGAGAGTCAATACCGCCGGATAGAAGCAGCATTGCCTTTCCGCCTGTTCCCACAGGCATTCCTCCGGGTCCCGGAATAATTTCGGAATAAATATAAATCTTTTCTCTTACCTCAATATTGAGGACAATATCCGGATTGTGCACATCCACCTTCATCTCCGGAAATGCCTTTAAAATCGCCTCGCCCATATCCATGTTGATGGTCATGGAATCCTTGGGATAATTCTTGCGGGCGCGTCTTGCCTGTACCTTGAAGGTCTTGTTGCGGTCAGGGTACACATCTGCAATATAGCCTGTGATGGTCTCTACCAGCTTATCAAAGCCTTCATCCTCCACATAAACCACGGGACAGATGCCGGAGATACCAAACACTGTCTGCAGGCGCTCCACAACCTCGTCAAAATCAAATTCAGACTGGGCATCCACATAGATACGTCCCTGAGTTTTATGGATCAAAAACTGTCCGTCACATTTCTCTAAAGCATACTTAATTTGATGCACCAGTGCATCCTCGAACAAATATCTGTTACGTCCCTTTATACCGATTTCGGCATACTTAATCAAAAAAGCTGTAAACATGGTGTACCTCTTTCTCTAAATACTTACTTCCTGCGGGTATACATCCGCAACATTGGAATTTTATCATACATTACCTTTAATGCATAGTCAATCTCTTCTATGGTGGTAAATACGGAAAAGCTGAAGCGAATAGTGGATTCCAACAGATTTTTGTCCACGCCGATTGCCCTTAAGGTCGCTGAAGGCTGGGGTTTTCTTGCGGAGCAGGCACTTCCTGCGGAAACATAAATGCCGCTGTCCTCCAATGCATGCAAAAGCACTTCACTTCTGACTCCCCCAAAGGAAACACTCACCACATGAGGCGCTGTCCTCTGTCCGTATGGGTCCTCAGGTAAAAGTCCGTTTACCTGCACCTGTTCCAGCCTGCTAACACCCTCGATAAAATGCTTCTTACAGTGATACAAATGCCGGATATCCTCATCATAATTTTGATACAAAAGCTCTGCCGCCTTTGCCATACCTACGATACCGGGCACATTCTCCGTGCCGGGACGAAGTCCCATCTGCTGACCTCCACCATGGGAGAGCGGCGCAATTTTTACCTTATCAGCCACATACAAAAGTCCCACACCTTTCGGTCCGTGTATCTTGTGACCGCTGGCGGAAAGCATGTCGATATTCATACGCTTGGGGAAAATCTTTGCCTTTCCGAAGCCCTGCACCGCATCCACATGAAACAGCGTGCCGGGATTCATACGCTCTATCAATGCTCCCGCTTCCTCGATGGGCTGTAGGGAACCGATTTCATTGTTGGTATGCATAATGGACACCAATATGGTCTGTGGTGTCATGGCGCGCTGCAAATCCGCAAGGCTGATACAACCGCTATAATCCACAGGCAAATAGGTTACCCGGAAGCCCTGCTCCTCCAGATAATGCATGGTCTGTATAATGGCCGGATGCTCTATCTGCGTGGTAATCAAATGGTTTCCCCGTCTTCTGTTCGCCATGGCTGCACCAATCAGGGCAAGGTTGTCGGATTCCGTTCCGCCGGAGGTAAAATAGAGCTCCTTTTCCGCAACCTTCAAAAGCTTTGCCAGCGTTTCCTTGGCGTATCGCAGATACTGCTCTGCCCGCACGCCTTTCATGTGAAGGCTGGAAGGATTACCATAATCCTCACACATGATTTTTGTCATCAACTCAGCCACCTCGGGAAATACCCGGGTAGTAGCGGAATTGTCCAAATATACTTCCATCTATTTAGATCTCCTTTTTACTCATCTTGCTTTACTATATGCAAAATCCTCTTGTCCTGCCATTTCCTATGACAGTCCCTCTAACTGATACATCATCCAAGAAAGTACCGTAAAACCTGCCGTTTCCGTGCGCAGGATACGCTTTCCCAGCGTAATGGGTTCTACACCCATCTCTAATGCTTTTGCAATTTCTGCCTCCTCGAAGCCGCCCTCGGGTCCGATAAACACAGCGATGCTCTGTCCGGGCTTTATATTTTCCATGATGGAGCGGGTTTTTGTCATATCCTCCGCAAGCTCATAAGGAATCAGCTTCACATCCATATCGGCAGTCCTTTTCAGCGCTTCCCCAAAGATTACCGGCTCTGTCACCTGCGGAATGATGGCGCGCTTACTCTGCTTTGCAGCCGCCTCCGCGATACCCTGCCAACGCTGCACCTTACTCTTCGACTTCTTATCATCCAGCTTTACCACACAACGCTTTGTAGCAACCGGAACCACCTGATACACACCAAGCTCCACCGCCTTCTGAATAATAAGCTCCATCTTATCTGCCTTGGGAAGTCCCTGAAACAGATAGATTTTGCTTGGAAGCTCCACGCCATCCTCCTTGATAAAGCGAAGCTCACACTCCACAGTATCCTGTGTAAAACCGGTGATAGCACAGCGGTACTCCTTACCATCCTGCCCATTGCTGACGGATAACTCCTCGCCGGGCTTCATGCGTAATACATTTTTGATGTGATTTACATCGCCGCCCACTATTATGACACACTTGTCATTTATATTAATCTGATGGGGTTCCACAAAAAACTGATACATTCTTACTCCTTCTTGGCTGTAACACTGACCCATTCGCCCTGATAAGTAACCTCAAGCACCGTAAGACCTGCTGCCTTCACAGCGTCTACCACAGTCTGCTCCTTATCGTCGATAATGCCGGAGGTAATATAAATACCGCCCTTTTTCAGCTGATTTACAATAACGGGAGTCAGGGGCACCAGCACATCAGCCAAAATGTTTGCCACCACGATATCATAGCACTCATAACCCACCTTATCCTGTACTTCCTTGTCCGTAATAATGTTACCAATCATCATCTCAAACTGCTCGGGGGCAATACCGTTTGCCTCGCAGTTTTGTGCCACTGCCTCGATGGCGCAGATATCCAAATCCGTTCCTACCGCATGCTTTGCGCCGAACATCAGAGACAAAATTGCAAGGATACCGCTACCGGTTCCCACATCCAAAAGCTCCGTCTCAGGTGTGATATACTTGCGCAGCTGACGGATACAAAGCTGAGTGGTCTCATGCATACCTGTACCGAAGGCAGTGCCCGGGTCGATATGCAGTACCATTCTGTCCGTATCCTCAGACTTAATATCCTCCCATGAGGGAATTACCAAAATATCATCTATATAAAACTGATGGAAATACTGTTTCCAGTTGTTAATCCAGTCAATATCCTCCGTCTCATCAACTGTAACACTGCCCTCACCAATGTCCATAAAATCGCGCAAATCCTCTAATTCTGCCTCAACCCTTGCAAGAATGGTTTCTGCGTCCACGGATTCGCCCTGCACCTCCAAGCTTCCATCCTCCTTCTTCTCTACAAAGAAGCTAAGGTATGCGATGCCGTCATCCTCAGGTCCCTCGGGCAGAATATCCACAAACATCTGCTCCTTCTCCAGTGCTGTCAAAGGCACCTTGTCTTCAATCTGTGCGCCCTCCAAACCAATATCATAAAGAGTGCTGATAATAATATCTTCAGCTTCTGTAATTGTCTTTACCCGAAATTTCACCCATTTCATGAACTTTTCCGCCTTTCTGACTTACCATTAAAAAGCCCTCCACCTCTCTGGTGAAGGGCTTTTCTGCAATAATTTTAACAACTAGCGAGTAAGAAGTCAACGCTTATTTCCAATACTTCTCCAGATATCCTTTTCCCCCACTCTCTCTCATAATTTACTTGCGGTTTTCCTATGAAAAAGCTATAGTATAGGTAGAGCTTATTACACACGGAGGATTGCCTATGAAAAGACTGACACTTTTTGCAGCCTGCCTGTTACTTCTCTCCTTAACTGCCTGCGGCAGGGAAGGAAAGCTTCATGAGGGCGACTGCATCTTAAATGTAAGTTTTATCGATATTCCCAAGGAATATAATATGCAGGAGGAAAACCTACAGGAGCGTTCCGAGCTTCAGGTTACCCTGCAAAATACCGTTACCGAAAAGATTTACAGCTTTGCCTTAAACAGCGACAACGATTATTATCAAAAGCTCACCTTAAAACCCGGCACTTATGAAGTGTTGGAGGTGCTTAACACCATGAAAGAGTTTAACGGCATTGAGATTGATACCAATACAAAGAAGCTGGAGCTTTCCGCAAAAGCCCCCTCTGAGCTTCTTCTTTCCATCGAGGATGCAAAGGAGTTTACCTCCCGCTGGATGGACACCCAGCCCATGCCTGAGATTTTGCTGGCGGACAAGTTCTCCCGCATGATTCAGATTAACCGTCAGGTGATTTCCATCAAGGAGATTGCAGCACAGTTATCTCTGAATCACCATGAAAAACTGAAGCCCTCCGAAAAACTCACCTTAAGTGATGAGGATTTTGGCATCACCATTACCGTTGAAAACACAAGTGATGAGCTTCGCTCTTACAGAGATTGCAGAGTACTCAGCCTTGAATTTACCAAAAACACAGTGGTTTTCCCCGAGGGCGTAACCCTTGGGATGTCTCCGACAACCGTATTCCACAGCAAGGACGGACTGTACGGTGAGCCCACATCTCTTGGCGGAACTATCTTTTACGGTGCCGGGATGCAGGACACCAAGACTGTCTATAAAGACCCTGCAAGCGGTGATACCATCACGATAAAGGCAGACCCGGAAGGCAAATACATCATCGGCATTTCTTATGAATTTGCCTATACAGAGTAAGGAGGTACATCATGGGTAAAGTAATTAAAATCATTAAAATTAATCTCCTGTCCCTGTTGGCATTGCCCCTATTGCTGATTGCAACAGCCTGCAAATTTATTTCAAAGGCATTCGAGAAGCTTCTGCCCATCGGCGGCATGAGCCTTTTGACCTTCGGACTGTATCTGGTGCTTAAGTTTGTCAAGACACCCGATGCCACCTGGCTGATTGTTCTTCTTGCCATCGGCATTCTGGCTGTGATGGCACTGCTTATTTTCCTGGCAATCATGCTGGTGCGCGTAGCATCAGAACCCGTAAAGATTGTAGTCGATGGTTTGGTATCCTTCTTTAATCTGCTTTACAGCTTTACTTACATCAGATACTTAAAACTCTATGAAATATGCGAAGCGGATTATCGATTCATAAGCCTTGGTGGCAATAAATATGTAAACGGACTGTGCTGTCTGTTCTTCTCCATTGTAAGGGGACTGACCTATGCCATCGTATTTATCGCGGACATTTCCCTGTATCTGTCCATCGGTGGCAGTGCATTTTTGGTGATTTTCACTTTATGGAGAGCAAACAGCCGCATACAGACCGTATTCGGCCTTGGCATATTTGCTTATTTACAAAAGTTTGACATGCTGACACTTGTTTGCGGTATTTTGTACTTCCTCTCCCTGATGACCACACTGGTAATTATACTTTTGTCTCTGGGTATCGAATGGCACGAGTGGGCAAACGAACTGAAAATGTCAAAGGACCGCTACACCAAGTTTGTGGACCGCCTGCAAAAGAAAACCTTAAGCATCGAGTCAAAGGACGGAGGTGATGCTTCCGGCGGATATATTCAGGTATTAAACTCCCACATCCAAAATCTGGACCCCTTGGAAGCAGAAATCAACACCCTGCTTTCCACCAGAGAAAACCAGATACTGCGTGCACTCTGGGGCGAATACCTGCGTGAGCTAAAGTCCCTTACCGATTACTGCTCCTCCCGCAAGAAGGACATGTCTCAAGCGGAGTTACAGAGACTCATTCCCCGCATCCAAGATTTGGACAAGCAACGTAACCGCATCAATGAAATGATTGGTGAATTAAAAGAGGTTTACAGCAACCCCGTAAAGAATTCCTTCTACTTCGCCGGCTGCAACACCTTGGAAAAGCTGGACAAGAGATATAAATCTCTCTGCAAGACCTACCATCCCGATGCAGACAGCGGCGATGAGGAAAGCTTTAAGCAGATGCAGGCTGAGTATGAGAAGCTGAAGCAGACGCTTTCTGCTACTAAATAATTCATTTATCCGTAAGCACTGAAATAAACACCACCTATATTTAAACTATGCTCAAAATGAACGTAAGAAATGTATATGATTTACGTTTGAATTATTACAATAGTGATTTATAAACGTAATTGCGTGGCGCAAACGTAAAATATCCGTGAGCCCCATGCAACACATCGCAAATAAAGTTTGTATAGTATCTAAGCAAATCCTCATTTATAGAGGTCATGCATTTGAAGTGGAGGAACAGAGATGAATAATGTCAAAAAAGTTGCGGATATGGGAATATGTGTTGGGTGTGCAGATTGTGGTGGATGTGAGCATATTACATTCAAGAATAATGAGCTGGGATTTCCTGCCCCCATAGTTGATGAAAATTGCAAAAATTGTGGCGAATGCTTGAAGAAATGCATATATTGGAATTCTAACGATAATTAGTTTTTTATTATAAAATAATACTTTGATGAAGTGCCTGCAGATTCCCGCAGGCACTTTTAGTTTGGGCGGGCAGCATGGGCAGGCAAGGGTAGGTGTTTGTTATAAGCAGTGCACTGTGAGCACGCCGGCCCTTAGCGAGGTAAAGGCGATAAATCGCCTTGCGGTTTTCGTCTTCGAGCTTAGTGCCGCTGCGCTGCGAACCGTAGCGAAAGCGTGCCTGCGATAACAAATACCTGCCCTAAGCCGCCCATGCTGCCCGCCCAAACTAAAACTGCCGCACTAACCTTCGCTAGCACGGCAGCTTTCTTTATTTCCAAAACTTCTTTTTCTTCCCATCCTTGGAATCCTTCGGTTCCTTGGGTTCTTCGTCGTTCTCGTCCATTTTCTTGGTAGCATTTAAGGAATCGCCTGTGAGGGCATCAAACTGCTTAAGCAGCTCCTTGGCCTCATGGCTCAGCTTGTCGGGCACCTGTACCACTAAGGTTACATAGTGGTCACCGCGCACATCCTTATTTCTCCAGGAAGGCACACCCTTGCCCTTCAGACGCACCTTGGTATCGGTCTGAGTACCGGGCTTCACGTCATAAATGACCTTACCATCTACGGTATCGATAAAGATTTCTCCGCCCAATGCCGCTACCGCATAGGATACGGGCACAGTAGAAAATATGTTAAACTCCTGACGCTGGAAAATGGGATGACGGCCCACAATCACCTCTACCAGTACATCGCCTCTGGGGCCACCGTTGGTGCCGGGCTCTCCGAGACCGGGCATTCTGGTAGACTGTCCGTTGTCAATACCTGCGGGAATATCCACAGAATAACGCTTTCTCATGGAGATATAGCCTGTTCCGTGACAGTCCGCACACTTTTCCTTAATCACCTTACCGCTTCCCTGACAATCCGGACAGGTCTGCACATTGCGGACTGTTCCGAAGAAGGACTGCTGAGTATATACCACCTGACCCTTGCCACCACATTTGGTACAGGTCTCGGGTGTTGTGCCGGGCTTTGCACCTGAACCGTTACAGGTCTTACAGTTTTCCTTTACAGTAAGCTCAATTTCCTTCTTGCAGCCAAACACTGCCTCCTCAAAGGTAATGCGGACACTGGTACGAAGGTTGGCACCCTTCATGGGGCCATTGTTTCTGGCACTGCTTCTGCGACCACCGCCGAAGAAATCTCCGAAAATGTCTCCAAATATATCTCCAAAATCAGCACCGCTGAAATCAAAGCCTCCTGCACCGCCTGCTCCGCCTTCAAAAGCAGCATGACCGAATTGATCATACTGACGCTTCTTCTCAGGGTCACTTAACACTGCATAAGCCTCTGAAGCTTCCTTAAACTTTTTCTCTGCCTCAGCATTACCGGGATTTGCATCCGGATGATACTTCTTAGCCAAAACACGATATGCTTTTTTGATTGCAGCTTCGTCTGCATTTTTGTCTACGCCAAGGACCTCGTAGTAGTCTCGCTTTTCAGCCATATTTGCCTCCTACATAACACAGTACTTCCGGGAGGCATTTTACACCACCCAGAAGTACATAATTTCAGATAAACTCTTCTTGATTATACCTCGCGGAAATCTCCGTCAATGATATCATCCTCAGGTGCTGCACCTGCGTCTGCACCGCCCATATTGCTCATGTCGGGACCTGCACCGCCCTGTGCCTGCTGCATGCTCTCATACATCTTTGTGAAGAGAGACTGTGCGCTGTTTGTCAGCTTCTCCTTTGCTGCCTTCAGCTCGTCGATATCGCTGTCACTCATCTCCTGATCCTTGGTTCTCTCAAGGATTGCCTTAACTGCTTCCAAATCAGCCTGAACCTGAGTCTTGTCGGAATCGGCAATCTTGTCACCAACTTCATTCAGTGCCTTCTCGGTCTGGAATACGAAGGAGTCTGCCTCATTTCTTGCCTCAACAGCTTCCTTTCTCTTCTTATCCTGTGCCTCAAATTCCTGGGCTTCCTTGATAGCCTTCTCAATGTCGGAATCAGACATGTTGGAACCTGCGGTGATGGTGATGTGCTGCTCCTTGCCGGTACCAAGATCCTTAGCGGATACGTTTACGATACCGTTAGCATCGATATCAAAGGTAACCTCAATCTGAGGGATTCCTCTGGGAGCGGGGGGAATACCATCCAGTCTGAACTGTCCGAGGGACTTGTTATCTCTTGCGAACTGTCTCTCACCCTGTACTACGTTGATATCTACTGCGGTCTGGTTGTCAGCTGCGGTAGAGAAGATCTGGCTCTTCTTGGTAGGGATTGTGGTATTTCTCTCAATCAGTCTGGTTGCAACGCCACCCATGGTCTCGATGGAGAGGGAAAGGGGAGTTACATCCAAAAGAAGGATATCGCCGGCACCTGCATCACCTGCAAGCTTACCACCCTGTACGGAAGCACCGATTGCTACACACTCATCAGGGTTAAGGGACTTGGAAGGCTCCTTACCTGTAAGCTGTCTAACCTTATCCTGTACTGCAGGAATACGGGTAGAACCACCAACCAAAAGTACCTGACCTAAGTCAGCATTTGTAAGACCTGCGTCCTTCATAGCGTTCTGAACAGGAATAGCTGTTCTCTCTACCAAATCACGTGTCAATTCATCGAACTGAGCACGGCTCAAATTCATATCAAAGTGCTTGGGACCTTCTGCGGTTGCGGTGATGAAAGGAAGGTTGATGTTGGTTGTCATAGCGCTGGAGAGCTCCTTCTTTGCCTTCTCAGCTGCTTCCTTCAATCTCTGCATAGCCATCTTATCACCGGATAAGTCTACGCCTTCTGCCTTCTTAAACTCAGAAATCATCCACTGGATAATCTTGTTGTCGAAGTCGTCACCACCAAGACGGGTATCACCGTTTGTGGAAAGAACCTCGATAACACCGTCACCGATTTCGATAATGGAAACATCGAAGGTACCACCACCCAAGTCGTAAACCATAATCTTCTGCTCTTTTTCATTGTCAAGACCATAAGCCAAAGCTGCTGCGGTAGGCTCGTTGATAATACGCTTTACATCGAGGCCTGCAATCTTACCTGCATCCTTGGTAGCCTGACGCTGAGCATCGTTGAAGTATGCAGGAACAGTGATAACTGCCTCTGTAACCTTCTCGCCCAAGTAGCTCTCAGCATCTGCCTTAAGCTTCTGAAGAATCATTGCAGAAATCTGCTGAGGAGAGTACTTCTTGTCATCAATGTTACGTACGTTGTCGGTACCCATGTCTCTCTTGATGGAAGCGATGGTCTTTTCTGCGTTAGTAACTGCCTGACGCTTTGCAGGCTCACCTACCAGTCTCTCTCCTGTCTTTGTAAATGCTACAACGGAAGGAGTTGTTCTTGC
>CALYZQ010000011.1 GCA_945609985.1 uncultured Lachnospiraceae bacterium
TATACTTTAACAAGTAAATGCCTTCGGTACTCTCAGTACGGGAAGGAGGCAGGCAATCTTAATTTCAGGTTGATTTCTTATTTGGAACATTTCGTTCCGCCCATCCTTTATGTTTCAATTATATTATAGCATATTATATGGCAAAAATATAGTTTCTGACATATTATTTTTTGGGATGTCTTACAGGCATAAGTGCGTGCTTGATCATAGTAATTCAACTAATACTTTTCACCATTATAATTCATTTTAAACATTAAGTTTTTTGTATTTTTTGTAAATTAAGTACTGCCGGGGGCGTTTACCAAGAAGCTTCCAATCTCTGTTAATATATCACGAATCCTTTTTGGAAGCTTTTCTATAGGAGGAAGATATTTTTGGACAGTTATCAGAAAAAGGATAAAAATGCTGCCGTGAAAAAACTGTGTCTTCTTTATGCAAAAATGCATGGACAGGGTGCGGAATTCTTTGTGGATGGAACCCCTGTAAAATGGGGAGAAGCAGCTTTGACTGCGGTAGCGGAAGAAAGTATCTATATGGCTGATTATGTTGTCGGTGAGGACGGACACATTGCGCAGGTTCGTTTAGACAGGATAGAGCCTTGAATTCCACGGGTGCTGTTGATGGGATTGCCTCTTATGCTGAAGCAAATGTGGAATTTTGTCAAAATTGGTAATGACGTTACCGTCTTAGTATGGTAAAATGTAACTGTCCGTGCATTTGTGCGGGCAGTTACTTTTGGGGAAAGAGGCTTAGAGCATGAAGAAGAAAATTATTCCGGTTTTGCTGGCGCTGGTGTTAATTATCGTAATTGGAGGAATCGTAGCGTTCGGTTACCTTAAGGAAAGGTATTCCTATGGTACGGAGACTGCAGATTTGGATGAGTATTTTAAGGTGACAAAAGCAGGAGAATTAGCGATTGTCCTGCAGGATGCCATCGTGGAAGAAAAAGCGCATATTAAGGATGGTGTGTGCTATTTTGATATTGATACCGTACACAAATATTTGAATGAAGTGTTTTATGTGGATAAAAAGGAGCAGCTGCTTTTATATACCAATGCGGTGGAGACCATATCATCGGTGCTGGGCGAAAGTACCTATACTGATGCTGCAGGCAACCATGATATGAAGCATCCCATCAGTTATGTGGAGGACGATACGGTATATCTGCTGGCGGATTATGTGAAACTTTTTACCAATTATTTCTATCAGGTATTTGAAAGACAGGTGATTGTCCGTACCGAGTGGGACACGAGAGAGGTGGCAGAGATAACCAAGGATACTAACATTCGTGTGCGCGGTGGCATTAAGAGCCCGATTCTCAGAGAGGTTCTGGCGGGTGAGACTGTAGAGATATTGGAACAGATGGAGAACTGGTGCAAGATAAAAAGCGAAGATGCCATTATCGGCTATGTGGAAAATAAGTTTTTGGAAAACCAGCGTATGGAGGAAGAGAAGGCTGTCACGGATTATGTAGCCCCGGAATATACAGGTATTTCCATGGATGGCAAGGTGTGTCTGGGCTGGCATTCTATCGGAGGCGTGGGAGGAAACGATACCCTGCATTCCATGGTGGCAGGTGCAAAGGGCATGAATGTAATCGCACCCACCTGGTTTAGCTTAAATGACAATGAAGGCGGTTTCAGAAGCTTTGCGTCCGCAAATTATGTGGAAAGTGCGCGGGCTTACGGCTTGAAAGTGTGGGGAGTCTTAGATGATTTCAACTATGCAAATGAGACGGGAGAGGATATTGACGTTTATGAAGTGTTATCCAATACTACTTCGAGACAAAGGCTTGCACAGAATATTTCAGACATGGCGGTGAGTCTGGGGCTTGATGGAATCAATCTCGACTTTGAGAGAGTTGGCGCGGACAGTGGAGTACATTATGTACAGTTTTTGAGAGAGCTTTCCGTACAGTGCAGAAGTAAGGGACTCACACTTTCAATTGATAATTATGTGCCCTTCCATTTTAATGAATATTATCGTTTGGACATTCAGGGACAGGTGGCGGATTATGTAATTATCATGGGATATGATGAGCATTGGCATGGAAGCGGTGACCCGGGAAGCGTGGCAAGCATTGATTATGTGGCAAACGGTATTACCAAGACGGTTTCCCAGGTGCCTGCAGAGAAGGTGGTAAACGCATTGCCTTTCTATACCATCGTATGGTGCATAGAGGGCGCTGATGTAACGGATCAGTATCTGACCCTGAACAATACAGCGGATTTCATTAAGAGAGTCGGTAAGGAGCCTGTTTGGGATGACGTAACCGGTCAGAATTTCCTTGAGTGGACCTCCGGAAGCAAAACCTATAGGGTTTGGATAGAGGATGCAAAATCTATCGCAGCCAAGCTGAACGTGATGAACGCTAACAATGTTGGTGGCGTTGCGGTATGGAGACTGGGGTATGGTACTCAGGAAGTGTGGAATATTTTGAAGTCGTATGTAAATTCATAAAAAGAAGCTCCCGCACACACACGCGGGAGCTCTTGTGTAGAGAACGGGGGACCGGCACCATGGTACAAGCAGTGCATTCTGAGCACGCCGGCACTTAGCGAGGTAAATGCGTCGTAAGATGCATTGTAGCGAGCTTAGTACCGCTGCGTTGCGAAGCATAGCGGGAGCGTGCCTGCGGCTACCATGGTGCCGGTCCCCCGTTCTCTACACAAAACCCGCAGAATGTATCTGCGGGTTTACTTTTATTTTAAGCTTCTTTTTTGTTGCGTAAGGAGTAGCTTCCTGCAAAGAAGATTGCTGCTGCAGCCAGCAGTACAAATCCCATGTAGCTGTCTCCGGTCTTGGGAACCTCATCGTATTCACTGTCCGGTGTGGTAGGCGCAGGTGCGGGAGCAGGCTCTGCAGCTGCAGGGGGTGTGTTGCTGAAATTTGCCGGGTCTGTGGTGATGGTTCCGTTTGCCATGCGGAAGGTGTTAGGCTTGAAATTGTAGCGGGAGTAACTTGAATTGTTGGCAAAATTAACGGTAACACAATTTAGGGTACCGAGTACACCAATATTAGCTTCAGCGGTGTCTTTTGCGTTGACAATTAACTGGTTAACATTGTTATTCAGGTTACAGATAGCGTTTTCATATACATAAGCCGTGTCAACATCTCCGTTAAAAATACCGGTGGAATCTCTGAGAACAAACAGTTCCTTGGCACCTTTGGCTGTTACGATTACAGATGTGTCGCAATTTAAGTATGTCATATTTCCGAGAGTGACATCCAATTCCAGCTTCAGACCGGAACCGGTACCGATAACTAACAGAACGTCGCCGTCCTTGATGAGTTCCTTCAAATAATAAAGCTCCACGCCGTTTAAGCTGTCATCCCATGTTGTGGTAGGCTGATAACGCCATTCTCCCAAGGATGCAACGTATTTTACGCTGTGTCTTGCCGGCTCTTCGGCAGAGACTGTGGGCAGACTAAATGCAGACGCGGTGGTAAAAATGGCTCCGGCTGCTAAAATAGCTGCAATTTTCTTAAATAGTTTCATGATATACCCTCCTTATGTTTTGTTTGATAAATGTCCTATTCCTCAATGGGAAGATATTGTTCGGCGGTATCCTTTTCTCTTGCTACCACTACAAAACGCCCGTTCTTTACGTGATAAACACAAGTGGAAAGGGTGATGAAGCGGTCGCCGAATTCGGCAGTCACACCGGTATCGTATAGTGACATTTTTTTGATATTGTTATAAAAGTCATCAAATTCTTCCTGTGTATCTGCCTGAAAGAATTTGTAGAACTTAAATACCTTGTCGGATTTTTTGAAAACCTGGGAGCGGAATACTGCGATTACCTCATAGATTTTCAAGCAGTCCCTTGTATAGAGGAACATTTCTTTATGGGAATCGTAATAAGATTCTTTTTCGTAATCGGTTAAGTTGCCAAACATTGCACCTGATTTCATGTTATGCCCATGAATAATCAGATTGGTGGTGAAGGGAGCAACAGAACTGTCCGTATCCAGTATCAGACAGCCGTTTTTGTTGTCCTTTCCGTTGAAATCACGGTACAGATAGTACTCTTCATCACCGGGTGTCCACATTACAGGATAGTCAATATTTGTATCCGGAATCTTCAACCATGCAACCATGTCATCATTCGCAAGAAAACTGCCCTTGTAAGGGTTGGTGATGGCAACAGGCGTAGGAGTAGCAGAAGGAGATGGCGAGGGGGTGTCAAGAATGACAGGAACCTTGGATTCTGTTACATGTTCTGTTTCGGGGGGCGAGGTAGGAGCGGGAGTGACCGGCTCACTTTCTATGTAATTTTCGTAGGATGTACGCAAGGCTTCAAAGGTGTCTTCGGATTCCTGCCTGTCCACAAAATCTTTTACAAAGAAGAATATTGCCCCAATGAGACAACAGATACCAATTACGCCGAGTGCAATCGTGATGATTTTAGGTTTTCTTTTCATGTGTATATTATACGACAAAAGGTTTTAATAATGCAACTATTTACTAATAATTAAGTAAAGATTAAGAAATTGCAAAACAGTTCTTTTGCAGGAGACGTGTGCATATATATGGAACAAAAACGGCGGTAAAGCAAGATGAATAAGTTTGAGTACAAATGGCTATCCATTGTAATGGGTTTGCTTTTGGTGGCAGCCATGTTGATTTGGAGCCGGGAACTTGCAGAGAGTGTAAGCGGTGATAATGTATTGGCAGGCAAACGCAAATACAAGGTGGTAATTGACGCGGGGCACGGTGGAGACGACCCGGGGAAAATTGGAATTAACGGTGCTCTGGAAAAGGATATCAATCTGCAGATAGCCTTTTTGGTGCAGGAATTTCTGGAAGAAGCAGACGTGGAAGTGGTGCTTACAAGAAAGACGGATGAAGGTTTATACGATGCTGGAGTTCCCAATAAAAAAGTGCAGGATATGAAGCGCAGAATTGCCATTATAGATGAGGAGGCGCCGGACGTAACAGTGAGCATTCATCAGAACAGTTACCCTGAGGAGTATGTCCATGGTGCGCAGGTGTTTTTTTACACCGGCAGCAGAGAGGGGCAGGCTTTGGCGGACAGTATTCAGACACAGTTTGTGGAGAAGGTAGACGCAGAAAACACCAGACAGATTAAAGCAAACGACAGCTATTATCTGTTGAAAAAGACGCAGGTTCCCATTGTGATTGTGGAGTGTGGTTTTTTATCCAACAGTGTTGAGGCGGCAAAATTGTGCGAGGAAACATATCGGGAGAGAGTGGCTTGGGCGATACATATGGGTATTTTACAGTATTTAAATGAGAATGTGTAGAACTTTGCTAAAAGATGTGTTATACTGTACTGAGATATGTTTTGTGATAAGATGTCAGGAAGCGGATTGGTATGGAGACAAAAATTGTTTTAATTGCACAGGAGGAGCCGCGGGAAGATTTGTTGCGGGAAGCCGGTGAAGTATTAAAAAACGGCGGGCTGGTAGCATTTCCCACGGAGACGGTATACGGCCTGGGCGGAGATGCCCTGAATAAGGATTCGGCCCGGAAAATATATGCTGCCAAGGGCAGACCATCGGATAATCCACTGATAGTGCATATCAGCCGGATGGAAGACTTGACTGATATAGTTTCGCAGGTGCCCCGGGAGGCGTTAAAGATTGCGGAAGCTTTCTGGCCCGGTCCGCTTACCATGATATTGCCTAAATCGGACAAAGTGCCCTACGAAACAACGGGAGGTCTCGACACGGTTGCGGTGCGTATGCCCTCTCATCCTATAGCAAGAAAACTGATTGAATATGCCGGCGGTTATGTGGCTGCACCCAGCGCCAATGTATCGGGAAAACCAAGCCCTACAGTGGCAAAATATGTGGTGGAAGACATGCAGGGCAGGATAGATATGATTATTGACGGCGGAGAGGTCGGAATCGGATTGGAGTCCACTATCATTGATTTGACGGTTTTTCCACCACAGATATTGCGCCCCGGATATATTACCCCCAAGATGCTCGAGCAGGTGCTGGGGCGGGTGGATGAGGATGAGACCATGTTCCGGGCAGATACCGGTCAGGCGCCCAAGGCTCCCGGAATGAAATACAGGCATTATGCACCTAAGGGAGAATTGACGATTGTACAGGGTGATGCCGAGGATGTGCTTGTATATATTAATAGGCAGGCGGCGGCAGACATTCAATGCGGGCACAAGGTGGGTGTGATTGCCACGGAAGAATTGTGCCGGGAGTATAGTGCAGATGTAGTAAAAAGTATCGGCAGCAGACATGCTGAGGAAGATATAGCCCGGAATTTGTATCGGATACTGCGTGAGTTTGACGAGGAGCAGGTGACGCGGATTTATTCGGAAGGTTTTGCGGTAGAAGGTTTTGGACAGGCTATAATGAACAGGCTTTTAAAGGCTGCAGGTCATAAGGTGATAAACCTTTCTGAAAAAGATAGTTTGTGAGTGCTATAATCTCACTGATAATAAAGTATAAACATGGAGGAATATGAAATGATAGCGATTGGCAGTGACCATGGCGGTTATGATTTAAAGATGAGAGTGATTGCATATTTGGAGGAGAAGCAGATTGCTTACAAGGATATGGGATGCGACAGTAAAGCGTCGGTGGATTATCCTTCCTTTGGACATGCAGTGGCAAAGGCAGTGGCTGACGGAAGCTGTGAGAAGGGAATCGTAGTTTGTACGACCGGAATCGGCATCAGTATTGCAGCAAATAAGGTGCCCGGTATCCGCTGTGCACTTTGCTCTGATACTCTTTCAGCAAAAATGACCAGACTTCACAATGATGCCAATGTACTGGCACTCGGCGGCGGTATGCTGGGCGATAATCTGGCACTTGATATTGTGGAGACCTTTTTAAATACTCCTTTCTCGGGAGAAGAAAAGCATCAGAGAAGAATTGATTTGCTGGAGAAATTTTAGGGCGAAAAGCGGTAACGGGTGCACCTGCATCCGGGAATAGAGGGAAAATGGGTACAAAAAGAGAAGACTATATCAGTTGGGACGAATATTTTATGGGGGTTGCGCATCTTTCGGGGATGCGTTCCAAGGACCCCAATACGCAGGTGGGGGCCTGTATTGTAAGCGACAATAACAAAATACTTTCCATGGGTTATAACGGCTTCCCGAACGGATGCTCCGACGAGGATTTCCCGTGGGACAGAGAGGGCGATGAACTGGAGACCAAATATCCTTATGTGACGCACAGCGAACTAAATGCGATATTGAACTACAGAGGTGGTTCCCTGGAGGGGACGAAGCTGTATGTTTCCCTGTTTCCCTGCAATGAGTGTGCAAAAGCAATTATTCAGGCCGGAATTACCTGCGTGGTATATGACAGTGACAAGTATAACGGTACGCCCATGAATAAGGCGGCTAAGCGCATGTTCGCGGCAGCGGGTGTCAAATGTGTGCCCTATAACAAAAGCGGCAGACAGATACATATTCAGGTGTAGGATATGAACGGATGAAAGGCAGGTGAGGCAATTGAAAAAGTGGAAAAGCTTTAAGAAAGTGGCTGTCATAATGGTGATGGTAATGCTTGCTGAGTGGATTCCCTCGGTATTGCCCACCTATGCTGCAAAGGGCAAGACGACACAGCAGGAAATCGACCAGGCTAAAAAGGACAAGGATAAGCTGGAAAACCAGCTGGACAAGACGGAAGAAGAGCTGGAAGGACTGCAGAATGAGAAAAAATCCCTGACCAAGGAATTAAACAAACTGAATGAACAACTGACGGAAGTCAGTGAAAATTTGGAGGACTTGGAAAGACAGATAAAGGATAAGATACAGGATATTGCAGATACTCAGGCTGCACTGGATGAAGCAAAGGCTGTGGAAAAATGGCAGCAGGAGTGCATGGTAATCAGGGTGCGTGAAATGTACGAACGCAATGATACCAGTTATATTAATGCTCTGCTGAGTGTCGGCAATTTTTCGGATATGCTGAATATGGCGGACCGGTTTGAGAAAATTGCGGATTACGATAAGCAAAAGCTTGCAGAATTTAAGGAAAACCGTATCCTTATTGAAGAGACGGAAGCCAGATTGCAGACAGAGAAGATAGAGCTTGACAATCTGCAGGTAGAAGCGGAAGCTGAGAAGAATAAAGTGGCAGGACTTATCAGCCAGACATCAAAGACTATCGACCAGTACGCAGATGATATAAAGGAAGCAGAGAAAAAGGCAGAGGAATACGAAGCTCAGATTAAGAAAAAGGAAGAAGATTTAGAGTATCTGAAGAAGAAGCTGGAAGAAGAAAAACGTCTTTCCCTGGAGGCGTTAAAGTCCACGTGGAGAGACATCTCGGAAATTCAATTTGCGGAGGGTGACAGATATCTTCTTGCCAATCTGATTTACTGTGAAGCGGGAGGAGAGCCCTACGAAGGACAGGTGGCGGTAGGCGCGGTGGTTATGAACCGTGTAATGAGTTCCCGTTATCCGGATACGGTAGTGGGTGTTATCTATCAGAAAAGTCAGTTTTCTCCTGCCGGAAGCGGCAGACTGGAGCTTGCACTTGCTCAGAATAAAGCGACCAAGAGCTGCTACAAGGCGGCGGATGAGGCTATGGCAGGAGTTACCAATGTAGGAAACTGCCTGTATTTCAGAACTCCGATACCGGGACTTACCGGACTGAATATCGGAGGGCATGTGTTCTACTAAATACGCAGATACAAAAGTCTGCCGGAGTAACATCCGGCAGACTTTTTCGTGTAAGGGGCAGGAGGAGTGCTCCCCGCGCCCTCCCTCTGCCCCTTGCGCGAAAAACGGACTCCCGCGATTGGCGGCAGTCCGTTTTGTATTATAGTCCCAGTGTATTCAGGGGACTTTGCAGTCTGTCAAATTTGTCTCTGTATATCATGGTAAGCAGATTTTGCAGGCGGTTTAAACAAGTGCTCATCAATTCCTTTGAGATAAGTTCTTTATCCAAAGCCTCTGCCAGCTCGTCCAAATCAACCACTTTAACGGTTCCGTTCGGATAGACAAGAACATCTGCCAAGAGGTCAGTGACAGTAACGGTGTTTGCGTCTGCATCGTATTCATAATCCACAATGTCGCAGTACCAGTATAGTAAAGAGTTGTCCGGGCGGTAAAATTTGCTGACCTTTATACCTGACTGCAAAAAGTAGCAGGAACAGCCATGGGAAAAATCATTTTTGGGATGAAGGGTCTTCCATTTGGTAATAATGACTTCATCATCAGCCTGAATGATTTCGTCTCCTTTGAGCAGAATACATTCCGGCGGAATAATGCGTTTTCTGTAGATTTGTAGCGGTTTCATAGGGCCTCCTTCCTGCACCTGTACGCAAAAACGGACAGTCATTGGTGTGGTAAAAAACATATGTAATATTTTACATAAATTTTACCATTAATAGAAGGTTTTTTCTAGACATTTCTGTAAGTTTTGGGTATAATTCAAAGTGGTGATATTTTTGATTTTGTGTCGGGTAAAAGTCGGCGCCAAGGAGCAAATGTCAATGAAAAAGGACAAACCTTTTGATAAAAGTGTATATCGCTCACTGATTTTGATTACGCAATTTGGCATCAATATGATTGTACCGATTGCCATGATGACTGCGTTGGGGATTTATTTGGATGGCAGGTTTGATACATCCTATCTGACAATTGTTCTTTTCTTTGTGGGAGCTATTGCGGGTGGACAGAATGTATACCGTATGGCAAAAAGGGTTTATGATACACCGGACAATGCAACAAAGAAGGAGACCGGAAACAGGGATGAAGGTAGCAGAGACTCTGAAAAGAATCAATAGAACCGTATTGGAGATGCATCTGGGCATTCTGTTTTGCGGATTAATCGGTCAGGTTGTGGGAACTTTTTTTGTAGAGCGGCAGGGCTATTATGCTTTGAGCCTTTGGTTTGGCATAGCACTTGCGCTTGTCAGTGTGGTGCATATGTATCGTACCTTGGACAGGGGGCTTGACTTTGATGAAAAGTCAGCTGCAAAGATTATTTTTACAGGATATATTACCAGATATGTGGTACTGATAGTTGTTATGATAGTCATCAGCGTTACGGAAGTTATGAATCCGCTGATTGTGTTCATGGCATATATGAGTCTGAAAGTAACGGCTTTCATTCAGCCGATTACTCATAAAATATGTAATAAGCTTTTTCATGAGACGGATCCGATACCGGAACCGATTTCGGACGAAGTCTCGAATGAGGGGGAATCTCTCTCTGTAGAAATTAAGGAAAGGGAGGTGAAAATATGATGCAGGGAATTTTGTTATCCGGCTCCGGAGATATTGATGTAATGGTACACGGACTGATGAAGTACAGCTTTTTTGGTCATGAGGTATGGATAACAACGACGCATGTCAGTCTGTTATTCGTAATGCTGATTCTTATTGTCTTTTCTATTATTGCAGGACGAGCAATTAAAAAGGGCGCGGAGGTTCCGGGCGGCTTTCAGAATGTGGTGGAATTGATTGTAGAAAAGCTGGATGGCATGGTGAATACTACAATGGGGAAAAATGGCGCCAAATATTATAATTATATTGGAGTAGTATTCATTTTTATCTTATTTAGTAATATATCCGGCCTGTTGGGACTAAGGCCTCCCACGGCAGACTACGGTGTGACATTTCCCTTGGGTATACTGACCTTTATATTGATTCACTTTAATCAGTTTAAGTATCAGAAGCCAAAGGATATTTGGAAGGATATGTGTTCGCCGTTGCCGCCATGGTTGCCAATTTGGTTCCCTATTAACGTAATCAGTGAGTTGGCCGTTCCGGTATCCCTGTCATTGCGTCTCTTTGCAAATGTACTGTCAGGAACGATTATGATGGCACTCATATACGGAATTTTAGGCTGGATTGCCACAATTTGGCCGGCAGCATTGCATGTGTATTTTGATTTGTTCTCAGGAGCAATTCAGACATATGTATTTTGTATGTTGACAATGACGTATATATCTAATGCTATTGGAGAAGAAGCATAAAAAGTTTTTTTCAGCTGATATTTTAGCTGTCAATATTTATAAATTCAGGAGGAAAACAATATGGAATTCAATGAAAGCTTTATTTTAGGATGTTCAGCAATCGGTGCAGGTCTGGCAGTTATTGCCGGTATCGGACCCGGTGTAGGACAGGGTATCGCAGCAGGTCACGCTGCAGCAGCAGTAGGACGTAATCCCGGAGCTAAGTCTTCAATTACTTCTACCATGATTCTTGGTCAGGCAGTTGCAGAGACCACCGGTTTGTATGGTCTGTTGGTTGCTATTCTGTTATTATTTGTAAAACCGTTGTTGTGGTAATTTCCATAACATACCGGAAAGGAGACCGAAATGATACTATTAAATGCAGGAGAGACCTATGACAGAATGTTTGGCATTGACTGGCAGTTAATTGCGGATTCTACTCTGACAATTATCGCCGTGTTTGCCCTGTTTGCCATAATGAGTTACTTCCTGTTCAACCCGGCAAGAAAGATGCTTCGTGACCGTAGAGAGAAGATTCAGAACGAGCTTGCTGATGCCAAAACCAGCATGGAGGAGGCACACAGCCTGCGGGAGGAATATGAAGGCAGATTGAAGGCTGTTGACAAAGAAGCGGAGAATATCTTGAGCGAAGCCCGCAAAAAGGGTCTTGCCAATGAAAATCAAATCATTGCGCAGGCAAAGGAAGAAGCGGCACGCATTCTGGAGAGAGCCCGCGTGGAGGCTGAGCTTGAGAAGCAGAAGATGTCCGATGATGTAAAGAAGGAGATCGTTACTGTGGCAGCTGCCATGGCAGGCAAGGTGATGTCTGCTTCTATTGATGAATCAGAGCAGAATCGTCTGATTGACGAGACTCTGAAGGAAATGGGTGATGACACATGGCTAAGTTAGTTTCTAAGACCTATGGTGAAGCTCTGTTTGAGATTGCGATGGATGTTAAGGAAGGTGATAAAGCCGGTGAACTGATGGACGAAATCATTCAGGTGAAGGAGATTATCCGTCAGAACCCTGAGTTTGACAAACTGTTAAAGCATCCGGGTATCCCCAAACAGGAAAAGATACAGGTCGTGAAGAATGTTTTCAAGGAGCACATCAGTGAAGAACTTTTGGGCTTTTTGGAGGTAGTGCTTCAGAAAGAAAGATATAACGAACTGCCTGCCATCTTTGAATACTTTATCGAGAAGGTAAAGGAAGTCAAGAAAATCGGTGTGGCGTATGTAAACAGCGCAGTAGAGCTTACGGAGGCTCAGAAGGAGCAGGTAAAGGCAAAGCTTTTGCAGACTACCCCCTATGAGACCATGGAAATGCATTACAGCGTGGATGAGTCACTTATCGGTGGTATGGTTATCCGTATCAATGACAGAGTGGTAGACAGCAGTATTAAAAGTAAATTAAATGATTTGACAAGACAATTATTACAAATTCAGCTGGGTTAACCGGCTGGAGGAAAGGTGCGACAGATCCATGAATTTAAGACCAGAAGAAATCAGTTCCGAAATCAAGGATCAAATCAAGAGATATGCATCTGCCCTTGAGGTATCTGACGTAGGTACCGTTATTCAGGTGGCTGATGGTATTGCTCGTGTACATGGACTGGAAAATGCCATGCAGGGAGAGCTTTTGGAGTTCCCCGGTGAAGTATACGGCATGGTGCTCAACCTTGAGGAAGACAATGTGGGTGTTGTACTGTTAGGCAGTGCCAAGAATATCAATGAAGGCGATACCGTTAAGACAACAGGCCGAGTGGTAGAGGTTCCCGTTGGAGACGCTCTGCTGGGACGTGTTGTCAATGCTTTGGGTCAGCCCATTGACGGCAAGGGCCCTGTACAGACTGATAAATTCCGTAAGATTGAGCGTGTGGCAAGTGGTGTTATCACAAGAAAGAGTGTAGATACACCTCTTCAGACAGGTATTAAGGCGATTGACTCCATGGTTCCCATCGGAAGAGGACAAAGAGAGCTTATTATCGGAGACCGTCAGACGGGTAAAACCGCCATTGCGATTGATACCATTATCAATCAAAAGGGTCAGAATGTAAAATGTATTTATGTAGCAATCGGTCAGAAGGCTTCTACCGTTGCCAATATTGTTAAGACTTTGGAAGAGTTCGGTGCTATGGCATATACTACCGTTGTAGTATCCACCGCCAGCGATTTGGCTCCTTTACAGTATATTGCTCCCTATTCAGGATGCGCTATCGGCGAGGAATGGATGGAGAACGGAGAGGATGTATTGGTAGTATATGATGATTTGAGTAAGCATGCTACCGCTTACCGTACACTCTCCTTATTGCTTCGTCGTCCCCCCGGACGTGAGGCATATCCCGGTGATGTATTCTATCTGCACTCCAGACTTTTGGAGCGTGCGGCAAGAATGAATGAGGAATACGGCGGAGGTTCTCTTACCGCGCTTCCCATTATCGAGACACAGGCAGGCGACGTATCAGCATACATTCCTACCAATGTTATCTCTATTACCGATGGTCAGATTTATCTGGAGACCGAGATGTTTAATGCGGGCTTCCGTCCTGCGGTAAATGCAGGTCTTTCCGTATCCCGTGTTGGTGGTGCAGCACAGATTAAGGCTATGAAGAAAATTGCAGCGCCTATTCGTGTGGAGCTGGCACAGTACAGAGAGCTGGCAGCATTTGCACAGTTTGGTTCCGAGCTGGATGCAGATACTAAGGAGAAATTGGCACAGGGTGAAAGAATCAAGGAAGTGTTAAAGCAGCCTCAGTATCAGCCCATGCCCGTTCAGTATCAGGTTATCATTATCTATGCGGTAACCCACAAATATCTTTTGGATGTGGCAGTAGAGGATATTACCAGATTTGAGAAGGAGTTCTTTGAGTTTTTGGATACCAAGTATCCTGAAATTCCCGGAAACATCGCATCCGAACAGGTAATTTCTGACGAGACGGAAAGCTTACTTCAGAAGGCACTGGATGAGTTTAAACAGCAGTTTACAAAGTAAAGGTGAGGATAAATTATGGCATCAATGCGTGATATAAAGCGCCGTAAAAGCAGTATCCAGAGCACCCAGCAGATTACCAAGGCAATGAAGCTTGTGTCTACGGTTAAGCTGCAGCGTGCAAGGGCAAATGCAGAGCGCTCGCAGTCATATTTCAAATGCATGTATGACACGGTTGGCAGTATTTTATCCCGCGTAGGACATGTGGAGCATAAGTATTTGCTTCCCGGAGCATCCGAGAAGAAGGCTGTGATTGTGATTACCTCCAACAGAGGCCTTGCAGGCGGTTATAACTCCAATGTGGTAAAGCTTATTACCAGGAATGAGGAGCTTTGCAAGGAAGATTTGCAGATTTATGCAGTCGGCAATAAGGGAAGAGAAATGCTTAACAGAAGCGGTTATGAGATTAAGGAGACACTGCCTGAGATTATCGAAGAACCTGCTTATGCAGACGCAATGCTTCTGGCAAACAGATTACTTAAATCCTTTGAGGAAGGTGAAATTGGTGAGATATACCTTGCCTATACCTCCTTCAAAAACACGGTAAACCATGTACCTACGTTATTAAAGCTGTTACCGGTAGAGTATGATGCAGAAAATCCGGCTGAGGATTCGTCCCAGAGTGCAATTATGAACTTTGAACCGGAGGATGTAGAGGCTCTCGATATGATTGTTCCCAAATATATTGCAAGTCTGATTTACGGAGCAATGGTTGAGGCAGTAGCCAGTGAAAACGGTGCCCGTATGCAGGCGATGGACAATGCGACCAGCAATGCAGAGGAAATGATCAGCGATTTGGCGCTTAAGTATAACAGAGCACGTCAGGGCTCTATTACACAGGAGTTAACTGAAATTATAGCAGGTGCGGAAGCACTCGGCTAACTGGTAAGCAGAATCATGTGGAGGGCGTTGTTCTTAAAGGACCGTATAAACACGTCGGTCCTTAGGCGGCGTATTTTGGCGCCTTAGTACCGCTACGCGTTTATCCGAGCGAAAGCGTGTCCGCTAAGAATAATGCCCGACAAAATGATTCTGATATACTAACTTATTTGATTGTGTCCGCAGCTGCGGGCGGAAAGAGGTAGAAATGGCAGGAGAGAATAAAGGTAAGATTACCCAGGTCATCGGTGCGGTTTTGGATGTGCGCTTTGACGAAGGTAAGCTTCCTGAGATTAATGAAGCAATCCGCATCCCTACCCGTGAGGGAGGCGAGCTGACTGTTGAAGTTTCCCAGCATCTGGGTGATGATACAGTAAGATGTATCGCAATGGGACCTACTGATGGACTTGTCAGAGGCATGGAAGCGATTGCTACAGGTGCGCCGATTTCGGTTCCGGTAGGTGAGAATACCTTGGGAAGAATTTTCAACGTATTAGGTCAGCCTATCGATAATCAGCCTGCTCCCGAGGGAGTGAGCTATGAACCCATCCACAGACAGGCACCTGCATTTGAAGAACAGTCTACAGAGACTGAATTGTTGGAAACCGGTATCAAGGTTGTTGATCTTCTCTGCCCTTATCAGAAGGGTGGTAAGATTGGTCTGTTTGGCGGTGCGGGTGTAGGAAAAACCGTTTTGATTCAGGAGCTGATTCGAAATATTGCTACCGAGCACGGCGGATATTCCGTATTTACCGGTGTAGGCGAGCGTACCCGTGAGGGTAACGACCTTTATCATGAGATGAAGGAGTCCGGCGTTATTGATAAGACTACTATGGTATTCGGTCAGATGAATGAGCCCCCCGGAGCAAGAATGCGTGTAGGCTTAACAGGACTTACCATGGCGGAGTATTTCCGTGATAAGGGCGGTAAGGACGTACTTTTGTTTATTGATAATATTTTCCGATTTACACAGGCAGGTAGTGAGGTGTCTGCGCTTTTGGGACGTATGCCCTCTGCGGTAGGTTATCAGCCTACTCTGCAGACTGAGATGGGTGCTTTGCAGGAGCGTATTACTTCCACCAAGAACGGTTCCATTACATCTGTTCAGGCAGTTTATGTGCCTGCGGACGACTTGACCGACCCTGCACCTGCAACCACTTTTGCTCACTTGGATGCGACCACGGTATTGTCCCGTTCCATCGTAGAGCTTGGTATTTATCCTGCGGTAGATCCCTTGGAGTCCACCTCCCGTATTCTTGACCCCAGAATCCTGGGCGAGGAGCACTATAACGTGGCACGTGGAGTACAGGAGATTCTTCAGAGATACAAGGAGCTTCAGGATATTATTGCAATTTTGGGTATGGATGAGCTTTCAGAGGAGGATAAGCTGGTAGTATCCCGTGCACGCAAGGTGCAGAGATTCCTTTCCCAGCCCTTTTTCGTGGCAGGTCAGTTTACCGGACTTGAAGGTAAGTATGTACCTATTAACGAGACCATCAGAGGCTTTAAGGAGATTCTGGAAGGCAAGCATGATGATATTCCTGAAAGCTACTTCCTGAATGCCGGAAGCATCGATGATGTTTTGGCAAAGGTGAAATAGGGAGGCGGCTATGGCAGATAACAATAGCTTTCAGCTGCGTATCATTACGCCTGATAGAGTGTTCTATGAGGGCGAAGTGGATATGGTAGAATTTAATACCACGGAAGGCCAGGTAGGTATTCTGCCGGGACATATTCCTCTGACAGTAATTGTCAAGCCGGGCATTTTGCACATCAGCGAAGCACAGGGAGAGAAACAGGCAGCCCTGCACTCCGGATTTGCAGAGATTTTGCCGGATAAGATTACCATTCTGGCAGAGATTATCGAATGGCCTGAGGAGATTGATGAGCATCGTGCGGAAGCAGCTATGGAGCGTGCACAGGAGAGACTGCGTCTTAAGGAAGCGGGAACGGATATTGTGCGTGCTGAGATTGCTTTACAGAAGGCGATTACAAGAATTCAGGTTTTGAGATAAGTAAATAAGACTTAAAGATTCACACAGAATACGCAGTGCGCATATGTTATACAAAATAACTATGAGGCACTGCGTATGGATTTTACACCAAGAAGACTTCATACCTTTCCGAGCAATTTCCCCATTCCCTTTTATATGACCTATCCCGGCTATATGGGAGGAAGGAACAGGCAGGAAGTTTTACGTGATTTGGAATATCTACAGCAGACGTATCCGGTACAGGTGAAACGGTATCAGCGCAAGGTGGCTGAAATATTGGACAAAATAGATTATGAAGGCAGTATGATATATGATGAATATCCCGACAAATACTGTCTGCAGCGTTTGGCAAAGACTGTGACGGATATTATGAAAAGAGAAACTGAGGCAGAAAATAAAGATGCAGATATGGCACCGGAGAAGTGGCAGATGATGGAAGAGATGATTCAGGTGCTGATTTGCAATGAAGTATATAAGAGAAGACACGGTGGAAAAAGAGCAGGCATATGGATGAATTGAGAATTGTTTTACAAGAGATTTTAAATGAACAGCTGACGCAGATTGTATTAAGTAATACAAGGGATGCAGGCAGAGCATCCAAGGTGAAAGTCAGACCGGTCTGTATTAAGGACCGGCTGCTTTTTCAGGAGACAACCTATCGTGGGACGCAGGTGTTCCATGAGAACTTTTCGGCGGAGGAAATGATTCTTCGCATTATGGAGTACATGCAGTCACTTTTTAAGCAGGGAGAATTTAAGTCGCCATCCTGTGAAGTGACCGTGCTTGTGAGTAAAAAGGGTAAAATGACCATAAAGAACCGCAGAAAGACTTCGGATAATACGGATGGTGCGCCTACGAATAAGAATGCTATATTGTCACATAACCGCAGCAAGCAATACATTTTACAGGATGGACAACCGGTGGATTTTCTGGTAGGACTTGGAGTACAGTCGCCGGATGGTAAGGTAACTAAGGCAAGATATGATAAATTCAAACAGATTAACCGTTATCTGGAGTTTATTGAGGATGTTTTGGAACAATTACCCAAAGATCGCACCGTGCGTATTATTGACTTTGGATGCGGTAAATCCTATCTTACCTTTGCTATGTATTATTATTTGCATGAATTGCAGCATAGGGATATTGAGGTGACCGGCCTTGATTTGAAGGCTGATGTAATTGAACACTGTAATCAGTTGGCTAAGAAGCTTTGTTACGAGAAACTTCACTTTGAGAAGGGCGATATCAGTACCTACGAGGGTGCGGATGCAGTGGATATGGTGGTATCTTTACATGCCTGTGACACTGCTACAGATTATGCCTTGGAGAAGGCTGTAAAGTGGGGGGCAAAGGTGATAATGGCAGTTCCCTGCTGTCAGCACGAAGTGAACAGGCAGATAAAATGCGATGCCCTGCAGCCGGTTTTAAAGTATGGTTTGATAAAGGAACGGATTTCGGCGCTGATAACGGATGCCGTGCGGGCAAATCTGTTGGAAAAATGCGGATATGATACGCAGATTCTGGAGTTCATCGATATGGAGCATACACCTAAGAATCTGTTGATGCGCGCAGTGAAAAGTAATAAAATAAAGGCTAAGTCGGCTGCCGATAGTGTAGATGACTTAATTTCCTTTTTGCAGATAAATCCTTCGTTAGAGAGGCTTTTATGAAAAAAACACTTATCAAATGTTCTGTATTATTAATTGTATTTGTGATTTCCCTGGTGATTATCGGTAAGATTATGAATAAGGGACACAATAATATGACTATGGAAATGCAGCCTGCCAGCTTACCTGTGATATATATGCAAAAAGCAGGAATCAGTTATAATCAGCTTTATGGTTATACCGTGGCGATGGACACGGCATTTCAGAGAGATACTGTTACCGTATTGGGAGAGAATCGTGATACGGAATTTGTTGTGGATACTTACGGTAGGAATGTAACCGGTATGTGGGTGGAAGTCAGAAGTACAGACGGAAGCAGATTAATTGAGAACACCGTGATAACAGATTATCAGGCGATGCAGAACCGGATATCGGTCCGTATTTCATTAAAAGACCTGATTGAAAGAGATAAGGAATACGCTTTGGTCATCGGTCTTGTACTGGATGAAGAACGTGAAGTGCGTTATTATACCAGGGCAATTTGGAGTGATACTCTTCATGCGGTGGAAAAGCTTGCATTTGTAAAGGATTTTCATGAAAGGCTGTACGATAAGGAGCAGGCGAAGAAAATAACCAAGTACTTGGAAACAAATGCGGCACTTGAGGATAACAGTTCCTTTCATAAGGTAAACATACACAGCAGTTTCAAACAGATTACCTGGGGGGATTTACCCATTAGGGAAGAAACAAAACCGGTGATTGCATTGAAGGAGATTGCAAATCAGACAGCCGGAATTATGATGGATTACATGGTATCTACTACAAATGGTAAAAAGACTGTTTACTATCTGGTAAAAGAGTACTACCGTGTCAGATACACTCCCGACAGAATGTATCTGCTTGATTATGAACGAACCATGACACAGCTGCCGGATGCAAAAGAAATGTATGCAAATGACAAGTTGTTGCTGGGTATAACCGACTCGGAAATTCCGATGGTAGAAAGCGCGGACGGTAATGTGGTAGCATTTGTGGTTGCTAACAATCTGTACAGCTATAATGTTACTACAAACAGACTTACCGCCGTATTTGGATTTTACGATGGCAAAAACAGAGACGCCAGAGAGGTGTATGATGCACATGGCATTAAAATTTTAGATGTAAAGGAAGGAGGAAGTATTACCTTTGCGGTGTATGGTTATATGAATCGTGGAAGACACGAGGGTGAAGTGGGAATTCAGGTGTATTCTTATGACCAGGCGTTGAACACCATTGAGGAAGCAATCTATATTCCTTATGATAAGGCGTATAGTGTGCTTAAGCCACAGGTGGAACAGTTATTGTACTATAACAGTCAGAATAAGCTGTATCTATCTTTGGACAGTAAGGTTTACTGTATTGATTTAACAGAGAAAACATGGCAGCAGATGGTAGATATTTCCAAAGATGGTCAGATTCGTGTGTCTGATAAGCACAAGATGATTGTTTGGGAGGATAACAATCAGTTGAGGCTTATGAATCTGGGTAGTGATATCGGAAAGGATATCAGTGTAGAGGATGGTGAAAAGCTTAGTGTTTTAGGGTTTATGGGGGAAGACGTCATCTATGGTGTAATACGCAAGGAGGATATAAGGAAGGAGACAACGGGACAGCTGTTGGAGCCTATGTATAAGGTTTGTATTGCAAATGCATCCGGTGAGCTGTTAAAAGAATACATGCAACCTGATATTTATGTGACTTCCTGTGCTGTGATTGATAATCAGATAACCCTTACCAGAGTCAGGAAACAGGAGGATGGGACATATACTGAGACGGAACCGGATCATATTATGAATAATTTGCAGGAGGAGACGAGTAAAAATAAAATCGTTACCGCAATAATTGATGTTTATGAACGGTATGTCCAGATACAGACCAGAAATGTAATTGATGATAAGACGATTAAATTGATGACACCTAAAGAAGTAGTGTTTGAAGGTGGAAGAGAACTGATTTTGGAGAATAATGCCGGTAACGCGCGTTATTATGTATATGGACCGTATGGTGTACAGGGTATTTATTTTTCCCCGGCTTCTGCTGTGCAGGAAGCTTATGATACGGCGGGAGTGGTAGTGGAATCCGGTGGAAAAACAATCTGGATGAGAGGAAATCGTGTTAACAAGAATCAGATAATGGCTATCAGAGCAACAGAAGTGACGGAAGGCAAATCAAGTGTTGCGGTATGTCTGGATACCATAATGTCATTGGAAGGAATTATGAGCAATGCCCAATACATGTTGGAACAGGGGAAAAGTGTATCGGATATCTTGCAGGATGGTATGGAAAATACGCAGGTGCTGGATTTGACAGGATGCTCATTGGATGCAGTTTTGTATTTTGTGAATAAGGATATACCGGTGCTTGCATTACTGCAGAATGGAGAGGCTGTGCTGGTGACCGGATTTAATGAATACAATGTGGTGATTATGGAGCCTGTGAAAGGAAGCTTGTACAAAAAGGGAATGAATGATTCCACAGAGTGGTTTTTGGAAAACGGTAATTGCTTTATCACTTATGTGCAAAAAGAGTAATGCAATTCTTGCCTTATGAGGCGTTCTGGGATATAATAAAACCAGATGTATAATTTTATAATAATATACGTAGGAGGAATGAAAAATGGGTAAGTTTGTTGTTCGTAAGACTAACACAGGTATTAAGTTTGATTTAAAGGCAGGTAATGGAGAAGTTATTGCTACTTCTGAGGTTTACAGCTCTGAGGCATCCTGCAAAAACGGTATTGCGAGCGTTCAGAAGAATGCGCCTGTAGCAGCAGTTGAGAACTAGACTGTAGAGGGTTACGCCGTAGAGAAAAATCCTAAGTTTGAGGTTTATGCTGACAAGGCAGGAGAGTTCCGTTTCCGCTTGAAGGCTGCCAACGGTCAGGTAATTGCAGTAAGTGAAGGCTACAAGGCAGTTGCAAGCTGCTTAAATGGTATCGAGTCTGTTAAGAAGAATGCTGTTGATGCTGCAATCGTAGAGGAGTAATTGTTCATGGATATCAAGGAAAAGATTGAAGAAGTTGTTGAGAAAGTAAAGTCTGACGAGAAGCTTCTTGACAAATTTAAGAAAGATCCCATCAAAACAGTGGAAGGTATCATTGGTATTGATTTACCGGATGATGTGATGGAGAAAGTAGTTGACGGTGTTAAGGCAAAGGTTTCCGTTGATAAGCTTTCAGGAGCACTTGGTTCTCTAAAAAAATTATTCTAAAAAGCAACCCCTGTCTGTGGAGGAGATTCCATGGGCAGGGGTGTTTTGATGTGATTAGAGAATGCTCCGCGACTCATTATTACTTCCTGTGTCTCAGATGCGCAAGGCACTCCTATGAGCCTCAAAGCGCATTTAAAAAATTCCTGCCACGTTCAGGCGTTTTTTTACATTTCCGCCCAAGATGAGTGCGAGAATCATCTTGAGGATGTCTAAGGGGATATATGGGAGGGCGCCGACTGATAAGGCAGTAGTAAAGTCCAGAGAATGCTGGTAGGAGAGCCAGAGGGTGCCGAATAAATAGCAGACAATAGTTCCGAGAGTCATGCCCAAAAGGCACATGATTATATTGTGAAAAGTGTAGGAATGCCCCCATTTTTTGATAAATAATCCGCTGATACAGGCGATAAAGAGATAGCCGATCAGGTAACCGCCGGTAGGGCCGAGCAGTCTGCCGATACCGCCTGCAAAACCTGAAAAAACAGGAAGTCCGACTAAGCCCAAAAGAAGGTAGATTGCGACACTACAGGTTCCGAGTCCGGCGTCCAGCACATATACTGCAAAATAAATGACCAATGTACACAGAGAAAATGGAACCGGACTGAAAGGCACGGGTACAGAAAAAGGGCCTAGTAGGCAGATGAGAGCTGCCATTAGGCCTGTTAATGTTATTTTCATGGTTGTAGTGTGCCCGCGCATCACGCTAAGTCACCATTTTTGTATTTTGCGACAATCTGCTGAATTCTTTCGCTGGGATTCAACAGGTCGCTGATGGATGAATCGTGATTCAGAGTATCAATGATATATGCGATATACTTGCTCATGTCACAATTTACATACCACTCACGTTCCAACAACTCGGGGTTCTGATAAATCAGATTGGTAGTAAGCACGCGGTTAATGGTGCCGTTTTCATAAGCCTTGTCAAACTTATCAAGACCGCCGGTGAATAATCCGAAGGTAGAGAACACAAATATTTTGTTGGCTTTGCGTTTTTTAAGCTCTGCAGCTACTTCCAATACACTTTCGCCGGAGGAAATCATATCATCTATGATAATCATATCCTTGCCTTCTACGCTGGTACCTAAGAACTCATGGGCAACAATGGGGTTGCGTCCATCCACCACCTGAGTGTAGTCGCGTCTCTTATAGAACATACCCATATCCAAACCTAAAACATTGGCAATATAGATAGCACGCTTCATACCGCCTTCATCGGGACTGATAACCATCATGTGGTTGGAATCTAATTGCAGGTTCTTCTCTGCGCTGAGAAGCCCCTTGATAAACTGGTAAGCCGGCTGAACGGTTTCAAAACCGTTTAAGGGAATTGCATTTTGTACTCTGGGATCGTGAGCATCAAAGGTAATGATGTTATCTACACCCATGTGTACAAGCTCCTGTAAAGCCAAAGCGCAGTCCAAGGATTCACGGGAAGTTCTCTTGTGCTGGCGTGATTCATACAGGTAAGGCATAATGACGGTGATACGTCTTGCCTTGCCGCCAACAGCAGCAATAATACGCTTTAAATCCTGATAATGATCATCGGGAGACATATGATTCTCATGTCCGCAAAGGGAATATGTCAGGGAATAATTACATACGTCCACTAACAGGTAAAGGTCAGTACCACGTACAGATTCTAAAATCATACCCTTTGCTTCGCCGGAACCGAAGCGGGGAACTTTTGCGCCAAGCAGATAGGATTCTCTCTGATATCCGGAAAAAGCGAGGGATTCTTTGTGCTCGCTCTCGCGCTCTGCTCGCCAGCGGACAAGATACTTATCTACTCTTTCTCCCAGTGACTTGCAGCCCTCCATAGAAATAATTCCTAAAGATCCTACAGGTATGGTTTCCAAATTGCGTTTTTCTTCACGATTGCCCATGAAAAATATCCTCGCTTTCTATATGTTAAAGGTATTTGCATTTCTTTTTTTGTACATGCGGATGTCCGGACCAGTCAGTTTACAGAGATTGTAATTGCTGGTAATCCGCGAAAAAATTCTGTCGGAATAGCGGTCACGTAATTCTTCCAGACTAAGGTTGGTAGAAATAATGTTGGCCTTTCTTCTTAAATGGCGTTCATTTAAGCAGGCGAAAAGCTGGGAGGTAACAAAAGAGTTTGTCACTTCCGTACCCAGGTCATCTATAATCACCAAGTCACAATTGTATAAGTCTTTACAGAAATTGTAAAGAGTTTCTTTTGATTTTGTATCAAAAGAATATCTGGCGAGCGTTTCGAACAGTCCGGCAGAGCTGAAATAGATAACAGAATAGCCCTGACTCAAAAGCTCGTTGGCAATACAGCCGGATAGAAAACTCTTTCCCGTACCTACAGTACCATAAAGAAACAAATTTTGGTAGTCCTTTGTAAAAGTATTTGTAAAATTTTTGCATATTTGTACGGCTTTTTCAAAGCGCAACAAATCCTCTCCATTATAATATTCGTAGGAGAGGGTAGAAAAATTCTCTTTTGCTATCATTTCACGTATGTTGGACTGCTCATAGAGAATAGCTGTCTCTTTCGTGATAAAACAGGAGCACTTCTCTTTATGACCGTCGTCTGTATATGTATATCCGGTGTCCTGACACAGGGGGCAGGTATAAACGGGCTCCAGGTAATCCGGGGAAAAACCGTGTTCCTTTAGCAATAGCTGCTTACGCTTAATAATTTTGTCAAGAGAAGCTGAAAATTCCTGTAGGGCAGAATCATCACCCTCAAGCATAGCCTTGGTTTTGGCAAGAGCTATGCTGCCCACAGAGGAATCAAGTTCGCGATATTCGGGAATGCGTTCATACACAAGCTCTCTGCGTGTTTCGGTTATTTTTCGGTTTTCGTCTCTTGTTTTTTCATAGCCTCTGATAATAGCTTTGTATTGTTCATTCGTTAATGCCACAGCAGATGCACCTTCCTTGTCAGTTGCTCAAAAGCTCTTTTTCAAGAGCATCAAAATCATAGCTGTTTTGTGTAAACTGATTAAAACGGTTGGCAGAAGCCGGTCGGGATGCTGTTTTGCGCTTTTGCTGATACAAATCGTCAATTTTACGGATATCAGCTTTGTGATGCACATTCTCGCGCTTCCAGCTGCTTAAAATGCCTTCTGCATACTCAAAACGGTGCTTGTCCGTGGCAAGTACCGTACGTTCACAGGCTTCAAAAATAATATCGGTAGAAAAACCGTAATCCTTGGTCCAGCGGTTAATGTACTCCATTTCCTTGTTGGTGGGAGAACCGCTTTTGCCAAGTTCATTCATAATGGCGTATACATTTTTATCGTATTTGCCGGCCAGTTTCTGGGCCTGCTTGGGGGTAGTGATTCCTTCTTCAGCCCAATTGATGGCAACCTTTTCTATGTATTTGAAATCCTTTTTGCCTCGGTCTACACAGTATTGGATTAAGTAATCAATTAAGTCATCGGAGAATTGGAGTACATCCGTAAAGAACAGAATGGACTTCATCTCAGAGGGAGATAATGGTTTTCCGATATAGGATTCTGCAATAAACAAAAGCTGTGCGGTGGATTCCCTGTTTTTGAATTCACGGAGCTGATCCGGTGAATATAGAGGTTTTTCGTAAGTTACACTCGCAGCCTGCGTCTGAGAAGCTACGGAAGATGCAAAAGCGACGGGTTCAGCCTGCTGTACGGGAGCGGTAAAGGTCACGTTGGCTCCTGTATCAGAGGTGTCCTTGGCATTTAAGTCCATTAGGTGAATACCCACCAGATTCTTGTCCTCATCGTAATCCAAATCGAGAAGCTTATTCTTTTCCCAATATTTCAAGGCACGGATAACATCTTTCTCGGTATGATTAAACTTGTCCGCAATATCGGACACACTAATAGCCTGATTGGCATTTAACATGCGAATCAGGTATAAATATATTTTTAACTGCGCATCGTTGGCGTCCTTCATATATTCGTCGATAAAACGATTGGACACAACGGTGGAGTCAACGTAGTTATCCTTATAAATTGTTAAGCGTGCCATAGTAACACAATCCTTTCACCCATCCATTGCTCTTTTGGAGCAAAACCAAGTATAGCATAAGCTTACCCAAAATGGAATAGTCAATTTTCCCGAAAGTTCGATAAATACTGGGGTTTCGGTAAAATGTGGATAGTGTGAATGATGTGGATAAGAATACCGGAATATAAGGTTTTTGCTGGAAGAATCATGATAATTTATCCACAGGAAATGTTAAAAATATCCACAGAAAATCCGGTAGGATAATCGCCGGTATTCCTGTGGATATTGTGGAAAACTAGATTCCGAGCAGGTTTTCTCCGATTTTATGGACATCTCCTGCCCCCATAGTTATCAACATATCATTCTTTATGCAATTTTCCAAAAGAAAATTTTCAATCTCATCAAAAGAAGGAAAATAGTGGCATTCTTTTCCGAGCTTTTCAATTTCCTGTTGCAGAGTGCGTGAACTGATTCCCAGAGTATCCGTTTCGCGGGCGGCATAGATATCTGCGAGGACAACCTTGTCTGCAAGGGAAAGCGCCTTGGCAAACTCTGTCAGAAATGCCTTGGTGCGGGTATAGGTATGAGGCTGGAACACACACCAGAGGGTATTGTGGGGGGTACTGCCGGCTGCAGTCAGAGTTGCCTCAATCTCCGTGGGATGATGCGCATAGTCATCGATTACGGTTACGCCGCCGATAGTGCCCTTATATTCAAAACGGCGGTCTGCACCTGAGAACTTGGAAAGGGCAGAGACAATAGCGTCTTCTGCAAGTTCCAGATAATCTGCCAGTGCGATGGCTGCCAGCGCATTGCAGATATTGTGCATGCCGGGAACCCTAAGAGTAATTTTACGGGGCGCTTTGTTCCGGCAATGAACAAGGAAAGAGGCATGGCCCAAGGCATTGAAGTTTATGTCTGTGGGGTAATAATCAGGAGTTTGCCCCTCTGAGGTTGTTTCGTCTTTACAAAATGTAATTATTTTACAGTTCAAATCAGCGGTAAGTTCGGTATAATTATCTATGGCACCGTTTATAATCAGGCATCCGTCCGCAGGAAGCAGTCTGCCGAACTTGTGGAAGGAATTGCGGATATCGTCAATATCTTTAAAAAAGTCCAGATGATCTTCTTCTATATTGAGAATCAGCCCAACCTTGGGGAAAAAGTCTAAAAAGCTGTTAGTGTATTCACAGGCTTCCGTTACAAAGAGTTCTTTTCCTCCGATACGTAAATTGCCGCCGATGCTTTTTAGGATGCCTCCCTCCAAAAGTGTGGGATCGGTGTCAGCCTCCAGTAGGATTTCACTAATCATGGAGGTGGTGGTAGTCTTGCCGTGAGTACCGCTTACGGCAATGGGAGTTTTATAATTTTTCATAATCTGTCCCATCAGTTCGGCACGGGAGAGCATGGGAATATGCAATTTCTCGGCTGCAATGTACTCGGGATTATCTTTTCTGATGGCACTGGTAAGTACCATACAGTCAATATCGCTTGTAATATTCTCAGAGCGTTGTCCATAGAATACGGTAATTCCCTTTTGCTCCAGAGCTTCCGTCAGCGGGCTTTTGGATCTGTCAGAGCCGGATACGGTAAAACCTGCGTCTGCCAGTATTTCTGCAAGACAGCTCATGCTGATGCCGCCAATGCCTACGAAATAGACGGATATGGGACAGTTAAAGTCTACTTGATACATGTTTCTACTTCCTTTGATTGATAGTTTGATAGTTACATTACTTACATTATATACAGATTATGGGAAAAAAACAAATGATAAATAAAAAAGGCAACTGAAAATGAATACAAAAATCGCCAAGGAACGGGAAATATGCAAATAATTGTTAAAAATCACCGAAAAAGGCAAATTTTGTGACAGTTATTGTTCCCTTTTACAGAATAATGTGATATAATATATTTGCGATATAGTTTGCAAAAAAGGCTAGAATGAGGTGAAGACATGATTAAAAAAGAGATGATAGCCATGTTATTGGCAGGAGGACAGGGAAGCCGTTTGGGAGTATTAACCTCCAAGGTGGCAAAACCTGCTGTAGCGTTTGGAGGAAAGTATCGCATTATCGATTTTCCTCTCTCAAACTGTATTAATTCAGGTGTGGATACCGTGGGTGTTCTGACGCAGTATCAGCCTCTTCGTTTAAATACCCACATCGGAATCGGAATTCCCTGGGACTTAGACCGCAATATCGGAGGTGTTACGGTGTTGCCGCCTTATGAAAAGAGTAGCAACAGTGAATGGTACACCGGTACTGCAAATGCAATCTATCAGAATTTAGAGTATATGGAAAGCTTTAATCCGGATTATGTACTGATTCTTTCTGGAGACCATATTTACAAGATGGATTATGAGCAGATGCTGGATTTCCACAAGGAAAACGGCTCTGAGGTAACTATTGCGGTTATGCCTGTTCCCATGGAAGAGGCAAGCCGTTTCGGTATTATGATTACCGATGAGAATAAGCGAATTACGGAGTTTGAGGAAAAGCCCGAGCATCCCAGAAGCAATCTGGCAAGTATGGGTATTTATATCTTCAATTGGAAAACTCTTAAGGAGGCATTGATTGCTAAGGCAGAGCAGCCCGCACTTGACTTCGGTAAGCACGTAATTCCTTATTGCCATGAAAACGGTGCACCGCTTTTTGCGTATGAATTTACCGGTTACTGGAAGGATGTAGGAACCTTAAGCTCTTATTGGGAAGCTAATATGGAGCTGATTGACATTGTTCCCGAATTCAATCTGTATGAAGAGTATTGGAAAATTTATACCAAGAGTGAGATTCAGCCCCCTCAGTATTTCTCCGGTGACAGTGTGGTGGAGCGCAGTATTATCGGTGAGGGTACGGATATTTACGGTGAGGTATACAATTCGGTTATCGGCTGTGGTGTCACCATAGGAAAGGGTACGGTAGTCAGAGACTCCATTATTATGAATCAGACCCGGATTGGAGATAACTGCGAGCTGAACAAGGCGATTATTGCAGAGAATGTAGAGATTGGTAAGAATGTAAAGCTCGGTGTGGGTGAAGAAGCAGAGAATGAGACCGCTCCTCACATCTATAATCAGGGTATTGTAACTGTTGGAGAAAAGAGTGTAATTCCGGATGGTGTTTCTGTAGGAAAGAACACGGTTATATCCGGTATTACAAAGGCTGCGGATTATGAAAATTGCTATCTCGCAAGCGGCAAAACATTGATTAAGGAAGGTGAAGAATAGTGAGAGCAGTTGGAATCATTTTAGCAGGCGGAAACAATCATAGAATGAAGGAACTGTCCCAAAAGCGCGCCATTTGTGCAATGCCGATTGCGGGCAGTTACAGAAGTATTGACTTTACACTGAGTAACATGACCAATTCCCATATTCAGAAGGTTGCGGTGTTTACCCAGTACAATGCAAGGAGCTTAAATGAGCATCTCAATTCCTCCAAGTGGTGGGATTTCGGTCGTAAGCAGGGTGGTCTTTATGTGTTTACCCCGGTGGTTACAGCAGATAACAGCAATTGGTACAGAGGAACTGCAGACGCTATCTATCAGAATTTAGACTTTTTAAAGAAGAGTCATGAGCCCTATGTGGTGATTGCATCCGGTGACGGTGTATATAAGTTGGATTACAATAAGGTACTTGAATATCATATTGAAAAGAAGGCAGACATTACCGTTGTGTGCAGGGATATGGAGGCAAGCCAGAATGTGGAACGTTTCGGTACCGTCCGCATGAATGAGGAACATCGAATTGAGGAGTTTGAGGAGAAGCCTCTTCAGGCAAAAACCCAGACGATTTCCTGCGGTATCTATGTAATGCGTCGTCGTCAGTTGATTGAGATGATTGAAAAGTGTGCAGAAGAAGACCGCTATGATTTGGTGCGCGATGTATTGGTGCGCTACAAGGATGTAAAGAGAATCTTTGGCTATAAGATTAAGGACTATTGGAGAAATATTGCTTCCGTGGAAGATTATTTCAATACCAATATGGAATTTTTAAAGCCTGAGGTACGTGATTATTTTTTTAAGCAGTATCCTGATGTGTACTCCAAGGTGGATGATTTACCGCCTGCTAAGTACAATGTGGGTGCTAATATTAAGAACAGTTTAATTTCCAGCGGATGTATTGTTAACGGTACAGTAGAAAATTCCGTGGTATTCAAGAAAAGCTACATTGGTAATAATTGTGTCATCAAAAATTCCATTATCCTGAATGATGTATATATCGGAGACAATACTTATATTGAGAATTGTATTGTGGAAAGCCGTGATACCATCAAAGCCAACTCCAGATTTGTGGGTGAGGGCGAAATCAAGATAGTAGTGGAACGTAACGAAAGGTATGTTATCTGACCAAGGACAAACTAGGCTAAGGGGGTAATACTATGCAGATTACGGATGTCAGAGTACGCAAGATTACAAAGGAAGGCAAGATGAAAGCGGTGGTTTCCATCACTCTGGATGATGAATTTGTGGTTCATGATATCAAGGTGTTTGAAGGAGAAAAAGGACTTTTCATTGCCATGCCAAGCAAGAAGGCGGCAGACGGCGAATACAGGGATATTGCCCATCCCATCAATTCTGCTACCAGAGACAGTATCCAGCAAATTATACTGGAGAAATACGAAGCAGTATTGGCTGAGCCGGAGGAAGAAATATAGCGGGATTTAAGAGGCCTGCAGGACGAAAGTTCTGCAGGTTTTTTATGGTGTAGGCGCGGATTGGGTGGGCTGCCATGCTGCCCAACCCGTCCCCACAACACAAACAATCTCAAAATCCTGTGGGCCTCTTGAATTTTTGGATAAAAAATGAGAGAATAGGACACAGAATAAGTAAGCGGGCTCATAAGGGGCAGGAAGAGGACGTAAGTATATTATTGTAGGACTGGGGAATCCCGGAAAAGAGTATGTAAATACAAGGCATAATATCGGTTTTGATGTAATAGATAAATTGGCGGAAACTGAGAATATTTCAGTTTTGGAGAAGAAGCATAAGGCGTTAATTGGCAAGGGGTATGTGGCAGGCGAAAAGTGTGTGCTGGTAAAGCCCCAGACATATATGAATTTAAGCGGTGAAAGTGTCCGCCAGATTTTAGATTATTATAAGGTGGATGAGACGGAAGGGCTGATTGTGATTTCGGACGATACCAGTCTGGATGTGGGTGCTTTGCGCATTCGCAAGAAGGGTAGCGCGGGCGGACACAACGGTCTGAAAAATATTATCGCTCACTTGGGACATGATACCTTTAAACGGGTAAAAATGGGTGTAGGCGAGAAGCCTAAGGGATATGATCTTGCGGACTATGTATTAGGACATTTCAGTGCAGGTGAACGAAAGACAATGGATGATGCGGCAAAGCGTGCAGTCGAGGCAATTCGTATGATGATTGCACAGGATGTTGATGCAGCCATGAATGCTTTCAATAGAAAAAGCGCAGAGGATTAATGGCAAGGTAGGATGTTTTGGAACGGAGGAGACTATGCAGGCATTACTTGCTCCTCTTAGGGAGCTTGCGGAATATGACCGGGTGCGTGATGCCTTGACAAAGGGTAGGGAGCAGGTAGCGCTTACCGGTTGTGTGGATTCACAAAAACTGCATATGATATTTGGCTTAAGCGATGGCTTTCGGTATAAAGTCATCGTTACTTATAGTGATATAAAAGCGAAAGAGATTTATGAAGAGTATAAATTTTATGACAGAAATGTCATGTTATATCCTGCCAAGGATTTGATTTTCTTTCAGGCAGACATTCACGGTAATCAGTTGACAAGAGAGCGTATCCGTACGCTTAGAAGAATTATGGAGCGTAAGCCGGTTACTGTAGTGACGACCTATGCGGCGCTTATGACCCCTCAGGTGATGTGGGAAGAGGGCGATATAATCGAAGTGGAGCGGGGAGGGAGTATTAACGAGTCCTCTCTTGCAAAGAAACTGGTAACCATGGGTTATGAGAAAAGTTATCAGGTGGAAAACCCGGGACAGTTTTCGGTCCGGGGCGGTATTATTGATGTATTTGATTTGACGGAAGAGAATCCCTACCGTATTGAACTGTGGGGAGATGAGGTGGAGTCCATCCGCAGTTTTGATATTTTGAGTCAGCGTTCCATAGAGAAGCTGGAGAGTATCCGTATCTATCCTGCTACGGAGTTTGTGCTCTCAGATGAACGGATAAAGGCAGGACTTTCGCGCCTTGAAAAAGAGGCAAAGCATCAGGAGCAGATATTCAGGGATGCGCATCAACCGGAGGAAGCTCACCGTATTGTCACACAGGTACGTGAGTTAAAGGAGCAGCTTTTGGAATTTCAAAGCAAGCTGAATCTGGAGGGCTATATCCGCTATTTTTATGAGGAGACGGTTACACTTCCGGAGATTTTGCTGGCATTAGGGCAGGATGAGAAGCGTCCGGTGTTCTTTTTGGAAGAGCCGGGGCGTATCAAGGAACAGGCAGAAGCTGTTGAACTGGAATTTAGTGAAAGTATGGAGCAGCGTGTGAAGAAGGGCTATATTCTTCCGGGACAGATGGAGATTCTCTACAGTGGAGAGCAGGTGGCGGCAAGGCTTACAAAAGCAAGCCTGATTACCATATCTACTATGGACGGAAGAAACGGTTATTGGAAGCCTGAAATAAAAGTGGATGTGAATGCCAGAAATCTTGCGCCCTATAATAACAGCTTTGAAGCACTGGTAAAGGATTTAAGGCAATACCGCAAAAAAGGTTACAGGGTACTTTTGTTATCCGGTTCCCGTACCCGTGCAAAGCGCCTTGCTGAGGACTTACGGGAGCAGGAGGTTTCTGCAGTATATACGGAAGACCCTTTCAGGGAAGTTTTGGAGGGAGAAGTTCTGACGTATTATGGTCATGTGGGTAAGGGCTTTGAATATCCTTTACTTAAGTTTGTGGTGCTTTCAGAGACGGATATTTTCGGTGCGGAGAAAAAAAAGAAGAAGAAAAAGAAGCTCTATCAGGGCCAGAAGATTAAGGATTTCAATGAACTTAAGGTAGGCGATTATGTGGTTCATGAAACCCACGGTCTCGGTGTCTATCGCGGCATTGAGAAGGTGGAGATGGAAAAGGTGGTAAAGGACTACATTAAGATAGAGTACCGGGACGGTGGCAACTTGTATATTCTTGCTACCGGGCTGGATGTGATACAGAAGTACGCCTCCGCAGATGCGGCAAAGACACCGAAGCTCAACAAGCTTGGCACCAAGGAATGGGAGCGTACCAAGACTAAGGTGCGCACTGCCGTAAATGAGGTGGCAAAGGATTTGGTGGAGCTGTATGCCAACAGGCAGCAGGCTAAGGGTTATCAGTACGGCAAGGACACTGTCTGGCAGAAGGAATTTGAGGAGATGTTTCCTTTTGAGGAGACGGAAGATCAGCTTTTGGCTATTGCGGACACTAAGGCAGACATGGAGAGCTCCAAAATCATGGACCGTCTGGTATGCGGTGATGTTGGATATGGCAAGACGGAAATAGCCATTCGTGCGGCTTTTAAGGCAGTACAGGAGGGCAAGCAGGTGGTATATCTGGTGCCCACTACGATTCTTGCTCAGCAGCACTACAATACCTTTGTGCAGCGCATGAAGGATTTCCCGGTGCGCGTGGATTTGATGAGCCGGTTCCGTTCATCAGCCCAGCTAAAAAAGACAATCACGGATTTGCAGAAGGGATTTGTGGATATTGTAATCGGTACTCACAGAGTGCTCTCTGAGGATGTAAAATTTAAGGATTTAGGATTACTTATCATAGATGAGGAGCAGCGCTTCGGTGTGGCTCATAAGGAGAAGATTAAGAAGCTGAAGGAAAATGTGGATGTGTTGACGCTGACGGCAACCCCCATTCCCAGAACTCTTCACATGAGTTTAATCGGTATCCGGGACATGAGTGTGCTGGAGGAGGCTCCCAATGACAGACTGCCCATCCAGACCTATGTAATGGAATATAATGAAGAGATGGTGAGGGAAGCCATCTCCAGAGAATTGGCAAGAGACGGTCAGGTTTATTATGTGTACAATCGTGTGAACAATATAGCGGACATTGCAGCGGGAATAGCCAAGCTGGTGCCGGAGGCAAATGTGGCATATGCTCATGGCCAGATGAAGGAGCATGAGCTGGAACGCATTATGTTTGACTTTATCAACGGAGACATAGACGTGTTGGTATCCACTACAATTATTGAGACCGGACTGGATATTTCCAATGTAAATACCATGATTATTCACGACTCTGATAATCTGGGACTGTCCCAGCTGTATCAGCTTCGTGGGCGAGTGGGACGTTCCAATCGTAATGCGTACGCATTTCTTATGTATAAACGTGATAAAATGTTGAAGGAAGTAGCAGAAAAGCGATTGGCAGCCATCAGAGAGTTTACCGATTTGGGAAGCGGCTTTAAGATTGCCATGCGTGATTTGGAAATCCGAGGTGCAGGCAATCTGTTGGGTATGCGCCAGCACGGGCACATGGAAGCGGTCGGCTATGATATGTACTGCAAGATGCTGAACGAAGCGGTTAAGAAGCTGAAGGGAATTCATACGGTGGAGGATTTTGCTACCGTGATAGACTTGGATGTGGATGCCTTTATACCGCCAACCTATATTGTGAATGAGGTGCAGAAGCTGGATATTTACAAGCGTATTGCGGGAATTGAAAACCATAAGGAAAAGGATGATATGAAGGATGAACTTCTGGATCGCTTTGGTGAAATTCCTAAGTCCGTGGACAATCTTCTTCGCATAGCCTTGATTCGCGTGGCGGCGCATAATTTGTATATGACAGAAATCAAAGGCAAAAATGAACGCATTACCTTTACTTTCCGGCCGGATGCCCGGATTGACGCGGTAAAGATTCCGGACTTTATGAAAAAATATGGAAAGGATTTGGCATTTACTGCCTACGGAAACCCTTTCTTTACCTACAAATACAAGAAAACCGGCTTGGTGGAAACGGATGCTGAACTATTGCTTGATAGAACAGAGAAGCTTCTTGAAGATATGAGAGAGCTTCTGCTGGAGGAATAGGGAGTTTTATGGGACTCTAAATATGATACCTTCTTTTCAGAACAGGAAACAAAGTTTTGAAGAGGAGGTATTTTTATGAAAGGATATGTGACTGCCAGCGGCTATATGGGATTTGTAGAGGGTGAGTATATTTTATTTGCCAGTGAAGAGGATTACAGAGAGTATATGGAGGATTAATGGTTGGCAACCGGTATTTGCATTGGTATCCGGAAATGCAAACAGGCATTTCTTGTGAAAGCGTTGCAAAGATGGTATGATGAATACTGTATGGAGGATGCAACGGTATGGACATCAATGCAGTAGGAAGGTATTTGTTAAAGACCAGAAAATTATATAAATTGACACAAGAAGAACTGGCGGACAGATTACAGGTGTCAAGACAGGCGATTTCCAAGTGGGAAACCGGTGCAGCACTTCCGGATATTGAGAGTCTGCTTACCTTGTCTGCCTTATACGGAGTTACCGTGAATGAAATTATGGAGGCTGACGAGAGCAAAATCATGCGAAGATTAAAGCCTACAGCCTGCAAAGAAGCCGGAGAACACAAGGATATAGGAGTTATCGGTTGCGGACGTTGGGGCACTTTTATAGGGTGGTATCTGGATAAAATCGGTCATAATGTGACTATATATGGACGAAAAGAGTCTGCCCATTTAGGAACACTAATGAAGGGGCATGGCAATGAATATGTATCCCTGAGAGAGGAGATTGCCCTCACCCATGACATACATGAAATATTGAAAAAAGAGATTATCATAGTATCCATTGCTGCGCAGGGGCTTTCGGAACTGATGAGTCAGCTTGCAGAGCTTCAGGTGCAAAATAAGATATTTGTATTGTGTATGAAGGGCTTGGATATTACATCCGGCAGAAGGCTGTCACAGATAGTGGATGATACATTGGATAAATCCAATAAAACCGCAGTGTGGCTGGGACCCGGTCATGTGGAGGATTATTACGCAGGGATTCCCAACTGTATGGTAATTGACGGAAAGGATGAATTCCTAAAGAAAGAGTTGATTAGCTGGTTTTCCAGTGATTTAATTCGTTTTTATTACGGAGTGGATTTGGTGGGCAATGAAATCGGTGCAGCTGCTAAAAATGTGATAGGAATTGCTGCTGGAATGCTGGATGCGCTGGGCTATCGTTCCTTAAAGGGACCTTTGATGACCCGAGGTACCCATGAGGTGGCAGGCTTGATTAAGGCGATGGGTGGCAAAGAATTGTCTGCATACGGTTTGTGCCATTTGGGAGATTATGAGGCTACACTTTTTTCAGAGCACAGCCACAACAGGCAGTTTGGCGAAAAATTTGTCTTAAAGCAGCCCTATGAAGCTTTGGCGGAGGGCTACTACACTGTGAAAGCAATTGTGAATCTGGCAAAGAATTATGGTGTAGAAGTACCCATCTGTAGTACGGTATATGATATTCTGTATCAGGGAGCAGAAGCAAGGAACGCGTTGGATAAATTATTTGATCGAAGCATAAAAGAGGAATTTCCCATGATTTAACTTGAGGGTTGCAGCATATACTATCTCAATGAAGAAAGTCTGAGAAGGGGATAGTATGCAATATAAAAATTTCAGAAAACAATTATTTTATGGAATGATAGGAGTCGGTGTTTTGGGCTCCTTATTTCATTTTGTTTATGATTTTACAGGGAAAAACAGATTTGTGGGTCTTTTTGTGGCAGTCAATGAATCTACGTGGGAGCATATGAAGCTGATGTTTTTCCCCATGCTTCTGTTAACGGGGATTCTTGTGCCAAAGTGGAGAGAGACTTATGCCAATGTGGAACTGATACTAAATCTGGGAAATCTGGCTGCCACATGGTTGATTCCCGTGTTATTTTATACCTATCGGGGGATATTAGGTTTCGGCGTGAGTCCCGCTGATATAGCCACCTTTTATATCAGTGAATTGTTGGCATTTTGGTTAATCCTGCATTTAATAAAGTATAGAGGAAATCCGCTGCTAAAAAGGTTGACAGCCGTAAGTTACCTTCTGATAGTTATACAGGGAATTGCCTTTATGTGGTTTACCTATCATCCCCCGGCGCTGGGAATATTCGCAGTGCCGTGAGTACTGTCAACTTCAACAATTGTTGAACTTTGGTTGAAGTTCTATTGAGAAAAGAGTTTATACTATTTATAATAGGGCTTAAAAGGAGGTTGTGATATGCTGAAAATATTGATTGTAGAGGATGACAGAGAGCTCAGACAGCTTTTTTCTCATGTGCTGATCAAGAACGGATATACCGTAAAAGGCGTTTCCAACGGCAAAGAAGCCCTGGAGGCAATAGATAATAATTACTGTGATCTTATCATTTCTGATATTATGATGCCGGTGATGGACGGTTACGAATTTGTACGTCAGCTTCGGGATTCAGGTAATACCACTCCGGTGCTTATGATTACGGCGAAGGATGCCTTTGACGATATGCGGCAGGGTTTTCTTTCCGGTACCGATGATTATATGGTGAAACCGATTAACGTGAATGAAATGGTTCTGAGGGTAGGTGCACTGCTTCGCCGTGCCCAGATGATCAATGACCGCAGGCAGGTGATAGGAAATACCATACTGGAATGTGATTCCCTGACTGTGATTACAGATGAAGAGACAGCTGTTTTACCCCAAAAGGAATTTATGCTGTTGTATAAGATGGCATCCTATCCGGGACGCATTTTTACCCGTCAGCAGTTGATGGATGAGATTTGGGGTTATGATTCGGAAAGTGATTCTCATACCGTTGATGTGCATATCGGCCGTTTGAGAGAGCGCTTTCGTGACAATAAGGACTTTAAGATTGTCACTATGCGGGGCGTAGGTTACAAGGTGGTAAGATTATGAAAGAACGTGATAGTACAAAAAGCCGTGAAACCTTTGAAGTCATACGAAAGCAAAGTAATAAACTGAGCCTGCGGGTGAGACTGATTCTGCTTGTTATGGCGGAAATAGTATTCAGTATCATTTTGGCCTATGCAGTTACACTTCTGTTGGATGTCGTATTGCCGGAAGACATAGAGATACCACTAATTTTGGAACTGCTGGTCTTAAGTCTGATAGTGGGAAGCGCGGTTACCACTTTTATGTCCAAGCTGTTTTTTGATCCGATAAAGAAACTGGGAATGGCAATGGAAAAGGTGGCGGACGGGGATTTTACCATACATTTGGAGACCAAGTCCAGTTCTAAAGAAATCAGGGAAATATACTCCGGCTTTAACCTGATGACTCATGAGCTGCGTGCTACGGAGGTGCTGCAGACAGATTTCGTATCTAACGTGTCCCATGAATTTAAGACACCTATTAATGCTATAGAGGGTTATACTACGCTGTTGCAGGGCTGTGAAGGTCTTGGTGAAGAGGAACAGCAATATGTAGAAAAAATACTATATAACACTAAGCGGCTTTCGGATTTGGTAGGTAATATTTTATTGCTTTCTAAGATTGAAAACCAGTCTATTGAAACGAATCAAAGCAGATACAGATTGGATGAGCAGATACGCCAGTCCATTGTAATATTAGAGCCTGCATGGACCATGAAGGAGATTGAATTTGATGTGGAGCTTGACCGCATTGAATATTTGGGCAATGAAGGGCTTCTTCGCCATGTGTGGGATAATCTGATAGGAAATGCCATAAAGTTCAGTCCGCAGAGTGGCCTGGTAACTATTTGCCTGACAAGGCAGAGTGGGAAAATAGTATTTACCGTGGAGGATTCGGGACCGGGACTTTCTGAGGAAGCGCAAAGGCATATGTTTGATAAATTTTATCAGGCAGACAGCTCTCACAAACAGGAAGGTAACGGGCTGGGACTTGCGCTGGTGAAACGTATTATGACAATAACCAGTGGCAGTATTGAGGCAGAAAACATGGAACGCGGCGGTTGCAGATTTACCGTTATATTAGAGGAATAAACCATACAAAAGAAGAGGGTGGAGAAATAAATGAAAGCGGCAGGTTATGTACTGTGTGGATACTTGTCAGGAAGCGTTTTATATGCACGGGTATTTGCAAGGATATTCAAAAAAGAAAACATGATTGAAAATAGCAAGGATAAAAATCCGGGCACGGCAAATGCTTTTATGCATGGTGGATTTTGGTGCGGTGTGCTGACCTTGATTTTTGATCTTTTAAAGGGATTTCTTCCGGTATTTTTATACATAATAGATAGCAGAGGCAGGAATGATGTGAGTGTATGGCTTCCGTTTGTTATGGCGGCTCCGGTGGTGGGGCATGCATTTCCTTTGTTTCATCATTTGAGAGGCGGAAAGGGGATTGCCACTACCTTTGGCAGCCTGCTTGGTCTTTTGCCCGTATGGCAGCCGGCAGTGGCACTTGCGGTGTTTTTTATCTTCTTTTCTTTGATACTGCGAATAACACCACATTTCCAGAGGACATTGTTTGCCTATTTATGCGCACTGGTGTGTATGACCTGTATGCAGCAGTACAGGGAAATATTGATTGGTTTTCTCATGATTACGGCAGCGGTTGGAATCCGTATGTTTAAGAGTCCGGAGAAGAGGGAAAAGATGAGGGTTAATCTGCTATGGATGTTTTGATATTATCCTGTGGAACCGGTGGAGGGCATGATTCTGCCGGGAAAGCAGTTTTTGATGAATTGAACAGACGGGGACATAATGTGAAAATGTTTAATCCCTATACCCTGCGAAGCAAAAGACTTGCAGGAAGGATAGATAAAACCTATATTGCCACGGCACGGAATATGCCGCGTGCTTTTGGCGTCGTTTATAAGGTGGGGAACTTTTACAGACGGCTGCCGTTTCGTTCGCCCGTATATTTTGCCAATGCGGGCATGATTTCTGCAATGCAGGAATATCTGGAGGAAAATCCGGCGGATGTGATACTGATGCCTCATTTGTTCCCGGCAGAAATCATGACAAACATGAAGCGGCGGGGGATGAAGATACCCAAAACAATTTTTATTGCAACGGATTATGTGTGCATTCCCTTTACGGAAGAAACGGAATGTGATGCTTATATTATTCCGGCAGAGGATTCTGTAGAGGATTTTGTGTCAAGAGGAATCCCGAGGGAAAAGCTGTATACCTTTGGCATACCTACCCACAGCAGTTTTGCGTGTCAGGAAACCAGGGAACAGGCAAAGTTGCGACTGGGACTTGATTTAGAGAAAAAATATATTTTGATAACAGGCGGCAGTATGGGCGGAGGTAAAATAGAAAAGGCTATATGTGAGCTTGAAAAGGGAATTGCAGGATGCGAGGATATAGAGGTTATTGCCGTGTGCGGAAGCAATAAGGAGCTTTATGACAGGCTGTGTGCAAGAGGCTCATCTATGGTGATTCCGGTGGGGTATACGGAAGATATGGCAAGCTATATGAGGGCAGCGCATTTGTTTATTACTAAGCCGGGCGGGCTTTCTTCCACGGAAGCGGCAGTGTGTGGAGTGCCCATATTGCATGCAGGAGCGATACCCGGTTGCGAGACCCTTAATGCCAATTATTTCAGCAGTCATGGCATGAGTGTGGCTTGCGACTTCTCTGAGAATATCTCTAAGACGGCATGTAAGCTGTTGTATGATGATGGAGCTTGCGAACAGATGATTTCTATGCAAAAGCGTTTTATCAACAGAAATGCTGCGGCACAAATCTGCGATTTTGCAGAGGAATTGGCTATAGAAAACGCATATTATTAGGTATAAAATACCTTCATTTACAAATACTACTAACACTTAAAACGAAGAAAAGTAGAATTGTAAATGGAGGCATTTTTTATGAAAGCAACAGGAATTGTTAGAAGAATAGATGATTTGGGGCGTATCGTTATCCCTAAGGAAATTCGCAGAACCTTACACATAAGGGAGAGTGATCCGTTGGAAATTTTTACCGACAGAGAGGGACAGATTATCCTGAAAAAGTATTCTCCCATCGGAGAAATGACCACTTTTGCAAAGCAGTATGCGGAAAGCCTGGCACAGGTTTCCGGCCATGTGGCAATGATAGCGGACAGGGATCAGTTTATTGCTATAGCAGGCGGCTATAAGCAGTTGATGGGAAAGTCGGTCAGCCGTCAACTGGAAGATAAGGTAAACAACCGCGAAACGGTACTGGCATCCAGAGGGGACAGAAATTTTATCTCAGTTTGTGATGAAGCAGGTGATGAGTACCAGCACGAGATGATTGCGCCTATCATCTGTGAGGGAGATATCATCGGAAGTGTAGTGCTTCTTGAGAATGATAATAAGAGCAAAAT
>CALYZQ010000012.1 GCA_945609985.1 uncultured Lachnospiraceae bacterium
GCAAATACATGGCTTACAAGAGTTTACATCGTTCTTCCATACGTTCTAAGCTGTTTATAAATAATGTGTTCATATGAGTTGTCCTTTCCAAAATGTTATTGCCACTATAGCACAATGCTTCCCGGTTGACAAGTACTAATTGCAATTTTTGATAACTAATTATAATGATAGATATTTAGCGGAGAGTTTGATGCAGATTATCATAAAAAAGTAGTTGGCATAAACCGTCATGTCACGATATAATATAATTTGTTATAAATAATCTCCTACCTTAGAAGTGAAAGGAATGCTAATGATGAATACAAAAAATAACGCCATCACCATATGGAGAATTATATTTACCTATATAATATTGATTTTTCATTTCGATAACAAATATCATTTCGCATGGGATTTATCTCTTGGATTAGGTTGGTATATCGGTGTCGAATTTTTCTTTATTGTATCGGGATACCTGCTATACATGGGAATGGACAAACTTTCATTAAAACTTCATTCGGGATGGGATTATTTCGTATATCGCTACAAGAAAATCTATCCGTTTTATCTTGGCGCTTTTGTTTTTAGCTTCATTTTTCTCTTAATTGCGAATCGTTCCATGGGAATAACAGATGTGGTTAAATTTTTGTCTGACCACTTTTTTGAGATCTTCGCACTTCATGGAATTGGTCTGGATGATGGATGGAATCACCTGAATAATACTGCGTGGTTTATTTCTATCCTATTTATCAGCGGATTAATTATTTATCATTGCTTATTAAAGTGGAAAGATAACTTTTGTAATTTTGTGGCACCGATAATTATTATGATTTCCTTTTCGTATCTTTACAGGGCCAATCATAATATTGATGCCGTTACACAAGTATCCGGTTTCTACATAAATCAGGCATTGATGCGAGGACTTGCTGACATGTGTCTGGGTATATTTGCCGCCAAAACAAAAATATACATCAGTAAAAAATATAATAGCTTTAGATTATTCCGTTTTATAGGCTTTGGCTGCTTTATGTTTGTAATACTTTGCTCCATGAAGTTTTCTTATGCGACCACCGATTTTTTGTATGCGTTGATATTAACTGTAGCTGTTGGAATGGCTTTTCTTCCGACAGAAAGCAAGATATGTCAGAATAAAATTATTCAGTCATGGTCGTCTCTTACGTTATGTATGTATTTGCTTCATGATGCATTCAGAACCATAATTTTCCCGCACTTTTTTGGGATTCCACAGGCACTTGGAACGAAAGTCTTATTGCTAATCCTGTACTTAGTAATGGTGACAATAAGTGCTATTCTGTTTAAATATGTAATCTCCGGTATCATTAAATTAGTCTCCGGCGTTGCTCTGCGACTCAACCGGACATAATTTTACAGCATTATCAGAAATCCGGATAAATTCATAAACTCCATACCACTAATCATTTCCCCGGGATAAATAACATACTCCTCTTCTCTCTTCGGCTTCATACATACAGACATCGGAAGCGGATTTATTAACAGCACCTTACGCAGAGGCTTATTTTCCGCAGCAGGCTTTCGCATAGATTCGAAATCATACTCCAAAAGGGACATATCTTCACTGTCAATGGTCTCTTGAAGACCGGCCATACGTGGACCACTCCATGACATATGTCTGATAAATTTTCTTATAAAGAATTTATTATCATCTGTGAAATACAGAATTCTTCTGTACCTTACTATGTTAAACAGCTTAACGGCAAACAGCGCCTCCGGGGTTTCAATATAAAAATCACACTTCTTTCCGAATCTTCCGCCAAGGAACCAAAAACGATGAGTTCCCTGCACAGGATATCCTTTTTCCCGGCATTTTTTCTTTACCTTGGAGCGAAGTCCTAAACGCTTGAAAAAAATGCGGACATGGGGATATCCTTGATATATTACAACAATATCGATTACCAAAAACCAAAACTCCATACTACTTCTCCTCCGTTTTGCGATATACAAGATGTATCAACGGTGTCTTACCCACAACTACGGGATAGGGCATAAGTCCTTTATCCACAATCGCAAGCAACTGCGCTATTGTATATGCTCCCAGCGCCCCCATATGCTGATAAAATACCGCTTCATCCACATGCTTGGGTACTCTGTTTTTCCTATTAAGCCAAAGCTCCACCATCTCCTTTGAGAGAAGCTCATACAACTCCTCTTCTATCTGTAGACAGGCCGGTGTCCAGCATTTTGACTCCTCAAAGGTTTGCGCCGGAATATCCAATTTCAGTTCTCCATCTGCGTCACGTCTCAATATACCCAGCTTTTCAAATTCCGGTATCAACTCATACAACTGCCTTTTATCGGTCTTTACATCACAAGGTAAAAATGATGCGAAAAAACGCAAGATACTTCGCAGGGAGCAATCGTACTTCAGTCGTTTATACGCATAGTGAGCTTCTCCGAACACCGACTGAAAATCCGCCATGATACAGTCGGGTTCATCGTTACTCTCCTTACTGTAACCGAACATTACCGGACCGGAAGCATCATATATGTTGTCTCTTGCCTGACCGTGCTCACATATAGTTCCCATCGCAAGCCATTTTCCCCCATTGGGTCTCTCCGGTATCTCTTTGGGCATATATACATAGTTTGCCACGCATCTATCAATTGCTTTTCCCAGTATCTGATACATTAGAAATAAAAGTAAGGTTGCTTTCTGTTTTTCCGTCATTTTCTCAAATTCAGTTCTCTTCGTGAGGGGTTCAAAATGCTTCCATGCGATATCCCAGACCTGTGACGCATACTTCTCTGCAAGCTTTTCCTGGGCCGGTATATCTCCAAAGGAATCCTCATACCGCTGCATAAAGCATCTGGTATACACAAGACCGCTTGATGTCCTTCCCATCAGCTCACCCTTCACAAGCTTTTCGATAGTCTGCTCAATATACGCACTTGGCATACCCATGGTGTCTGCAATACCTCTCACTGACACCGGGTTTTCATAAGCCAAAATCAAAATATTGGACTCAATATCCGAGCTTATCAGCGAATGGGGTTCCTCCCTAATCCCAACATGTCCAAAAATACCTATTCTTACTGACTTTGGCTCATAACTGAATTGCGAATACTTTTCCATATTTTCAAGTCCCTCTTTGATCTGATCCCGCGCAGTTGAAAGCCTTGACAGCACTGTTCCTCTGGGAATCTTTAAATCCATTGCAATCTGATCTACCGTATGTCCGTGCACGTAATGTCTCACAGTCACCTCTCTGTAAATTCTGATAAGCCGCCCTATCTCCCGGCGGACCGAGGTGTATTCCTCCGATTGCAGCTCTGCCTGTTCCTTATCTTCTATCACATCAGCATAATTTGTTATAGTGTCATCACTGTATTCCACAATCGACTTCTTATACTTCTCACGCAGCCAGCCGTTATACTTATTCTTTAAAACCGCTGTCAAAAAGCCCTTGGGGTGCTCCACCGCTTCACCCTTATGCAGCTTGTCAATGAATGCCATAAAGGAATCCTGCACAAGCACATCCAGCTCCGTACAATCACTGTATAAATGCTCTGCCTGTCCATACAAATATGACAAATATTCTTCACACTGCTACTCAAAATCCTGACCAAACTCCATCACAGAGGCTCCTCCTTTCTGCCACCCTTGGCGCCTTTACCCTATTAGTTGCAGAAATATTGCTTTGATTCGCTGTTTTTCTAAAAAATTTTTCTTTTATATATGTTTAATATTATTCGTTTTTCACTTGACAATCAATGGCTTTTTATTTATTATTTTAATGTTGAATAACGGCGCGTGGCTCAGCTTGGTAGAGCGCTGCGTTCGGGACGCAGAGGTCGCGTGTTCGAATCACGTCGCGCCGATAAAAAAAGATAGACTCTCACATTAGTGAGGGGCTATCTTTTCCTATATTCCTCTATTAAATCCTGCACTAAATATTGGTCACTCATACAATGCATATCTGAGCATCCTTCACTCATCAACTGATACACCTGAGAGCTATAAAAAAAGTCAAGTGCTTCATCCAATGTTAATCCCTTTTCTTCCGCAAATAATTCTACTACGCGCGCATATTTCTTCTGTAACAATATCGGATTCGCATTCATAGCATTTCGCTCCCTTCAAAATGTAAACATTCGATTGCCTTTTCAGAGCGGAAACATATTTGTAGATTAGGTTTTTCATACTGCAAGCGATTAATTGCCTCCGTTTTATCAATCAGTCCGTCAAAGAAAAGCTCCACTGTGTTAAACACCTTATCATTTGCTACGCCACCAATGACTATATCATAATCCGTAACATCATTGCCTTTTCGACACGCAAGAATAAAATCAAGCCATTCTTCCGAGTAAGAGTCAAATTTAAGGACTTTCAGATTTTGCATCTTTTCTTCATCAAACCAATATTTAGACACTATACCGGACTGATTACGTCTTTTAAACTTGTCACACCATTTTAGAGCCTGCTCGTAAAGCGGTGTGGTATAAAACCCGCGCCCAAAATCTACATTATTTCGCGAATGTTCTAAATCAGGTTGTTCAATTTCCACATAAGAACCATGATATAAATTCACTATATTACTCCTCTCTCTTTCATAACATCAATGATATCATTTACGATATATTCCCTGCTTTGTGTATGAAGCATCTCATACTCCGGTACTATATATTCTCTCAGGATATCACTGTCTTCGGTAAGCCATTTATATACCTCCGGAACCGCTTTTCCTAAAGCAGACGCCACATTTTCTATACAAAAAATGGCAAATTCAAGTTCCTTGCTGTTTTTCATACTCATTTCAGTTACCCTCTACACCTTCGGCTCCATGGTGCGGATATCATAAGCTACCTTTACAATATCCTCTATACCTATGTTTTCATCATAAAACCTATTAATAACTCTCTCGGCAACCGCCTTTCCGTTCTCCAAATCGGCATCCATGAAAATCACAATATACTGGCTGCTGCTGTATCTGGTCCCGGTGTCCACACTGCGCAAGGAGCAAATCAGGGACTCCTCCCAAAGCTGCATGACATCTTCAATAGATGTATCCACGTCTTTATTGCGCATATTCATGGTGAACAATACCAGCTGTACCTTCTGTTTCTTACGGGCTACACAACGGGAGATAAAATCATACACATTCTTGAATTCATCATAAGCCAGATGGAAGACACCTCTCTTTTCTGACAAACCCTTCTCCATCATATTGCTTACATACTCCAGGTCCATAACGGTACTTACTTCCGTAATGGTATCATTATTTTCATCATAGAAGTGATATGCATTTTTACCGTTATTCTTTACACAATACAACGCTTTATCTGCATTGTTGTAGAGCTCCTGATATTCATCATTTTCCTGTGCCATCATAATACCGACAGACACCGATACTATTCCACCGTATCCAAGCTCCTCCATCTTTTCGGAAAAGGTCTTGATAATTCCCTCTGCCTTCTTTGCTGCCACAGCCCGGTCCTTCAAACCGGTATAGAAGATAACAAACTCATCTCCTGCCAGTCGGCACACAATATCCTCTTCCCGCGCATATTCTTTTAATACTGCAGCAAAATACTGGAGCGTCTTATCACCCATAATATGTCCGTAGGTGTCGTTCATGGTTTTAAAATCATCCAAGTCCATCATAAACAGAGTTCCTGCGCTGCCACCCGGCAACAGTTCATTCAAACGAAGCTCCAGATAGTCTCTGTTATACAGCTTGGTAAGCGCATCGGTCTGAGACTTCAGCGTCGCCACCTCCGCCTGTTTTGTGCGCTTCTCCAGCTGCTTCTCCAAATCCTTCCTAAGCTCATAAACTTCCAGAATACGGCTGACACGGGTATTCATAACAAGGGGCACAAAGGGCTTTGTGATGAAATCATCCGCTCCCCAGGACAGACATTCCGCCTCCGTCTTGGGGTCAGAATCTGCCGTCAGAAAGATTATGGGAATCTTACTCCACTTAGGATTTTCCTTTATCTTGCTGGCCACTTCCTTACCGCTCATTTCCGGCATTTCAATATCCATCAGAATCAAATCCACCGGCTCATTTTCCAAAAAGTATAAAGCCGCCGAACCGGAATTTACCGCAAACACTTCGTAGTCTTTGCTGAGCGCATATTCCGCCATCACACAATTCATATTGTCATCGTCTACTATCAGAAGTCTTTTCATCCTTTGTTTATTCCTCCGAGGTATTCTTCTGCTGCTTTTATGGTTTCTTCATATAACTGCATGGTCAGACTGTGATTACTTTCAATAAACGCTGTCTGGTTGGGCACTTCCTCCTCCGCACGGATTTTCTTGCCTGCACTTTCAAGCTCCAGACATTTTTCTGCAAGGCTGCCTGCTCCGATGTTGAGGGCATTGGATTTTAATGCGTGTATACTGATGGTGTATTTATTCCAATCCTTCTTTTCATAGAGTTTCTCTAATTCATCGTACTTTGCGTCATGGGAATTGCAAAACATCTTTATGATTTCCTTATACATTTCCACATTGTCCGCACAGTACTTAAGTCCTCTGGCAAAATCAATCAATTCTCCCGCCTCCGGCGGTACAATCTCTGCTTCTGCAACATACTGTCTAAAACTGATTATATCCTGCGGCAGGTATTTTGCAAGCTTTTCTTCTAATAATCTGCCGTTTATAGGCTTGCTGATATAATCATCAAAGCCTTCCGACAAATACATTTCTCTCATACCGGAAATAGCGTTGGCCGTGAGTGCAATCATCGGCGCATCTTTGCTTTCATTATCTTCCATGGCTTTAGCCCGCTTTAAGGTCTCAATACCATCCATATCCGGCATCATGTGGTCTAAGAAAATCACATCATATCGATTCTGCCTCATAAGCTCAAGCGCCTGCGCTCCACCCATGGCTTCTGTTATCTGAATCTGTGTATTATGTAACAGCTTCCGCACCACCAGCAGATTCATTTCATTGTCATCTACCACCAGAATTTTAGCTTCCGGCGCGGTAAGAATCTGTTCGTATTTGTATTCCGTGCCCTTTCCAGCCTGCGTCTCATCAAGCAGCTTGCCAACCGGTGTCTCATCCACAATCTTTTGCTTCAGATACGCCGTAAACACGGAGCCTTCCCCATACACACTATTTACTTCAATTCTACCATCCATCAGGGTCGCAAGATTGTGTGTAATGGCAAGTCCCAATCCGGTACCTTCAATGTTGCGGTTCTTCTCCAAATCCAGACGCTGGAAGCCGTTAAACAATGCTCTCATCTCCTCCGGTCTGATACCAATGCCCGTGTCCTCCACAGCAATACGCAGCATAATACTGTCATCTGCCGCATCCGCAACACCACTCACACTAAAACGCACAGAGCCTTTGGGAGTATATTTTACCGCATTGCTCAAAAGGTTAATCATAATCTGACGGATTCTGATATCATCACCATACAGTTCCCTGGGAAGACTTTCTTCCACAGATACCTCAAATAAAAGGTCTTTTTTCTTAACCCTCATTTCCACCATGCTGATAACATCCTGAATCAGTTCACTTAACAGATAACTGTTTTCATAAATTTCCATCTTTCCGGACTCAATCTTGGAGAAATCCAGAATGTCGTTAATGATGGCTAAAAGATTACGGCTGGCACTCTCTATATTGGTGGCATAGTCCAGTACATTTTTATCCTCACACTCTCGCAAAATCATTTCATTCATACCAATGACCGCATTGATAGGGGTACGGATTTCATGGGACATGTTTGCAAGGAAATCACTCTTTGCCTGATTAGCTTTTTCAGCTATCAACTTTGCCTGTCTGAATTCATCGCTCTCCTTTGCCTTCTTTTCCGCACTGATTAAGTAGATAATGACGATTACCAGAAGCACCCACAAAAGTCCGAAGCACCACAGTACCAGCGATATCATCAGGGAAATCACGCCCGCCACTTTGTCCGCATCCACATATCCGATAATGTACAGACTGTGATAATCGGTCTCGGCAGCAAACAAAATATTATCACCATAGCGGCCTTTCGCATGACTTGCAGCCGTTGACCGGGTGTTCATCTTTTCGCTGATAACTGCCATTGCCTTTTCATTTTCGGCATCTGCAAAAAAGGAAGCTTCAATCCGGCTGTTTTCCGCCTTTAAGATAATGTTCCTGTCAATATCGGTAATAACGAATTCGCCGCCGTCACCATAGCAGGATAAATCTATTTTCTTTGCCAGCGCACTGCTGTCATACAGCTTGTATAATACATATTTTACATTTTCTCCACGATACACGGGAACTGCAAATAATACATTGTTCCCGCTGCAGCTGACGGATGCCTTGCCGTGAAGAGCATCAAAAATTCCGTCATACTCCTGAAGATTCAACGCCTTTCCGCAGACTGCCTCTCCGTTGATACTCAAAACACCGTAGTCTACTCCCTCTTCCTCGGAAAAAAACATGTCTATACTTCCATCTGCCGGGTCCACAAATGCAGTGGCATCACTTAATAACCTGAGTTCGTCATTTAAACTGTTATTCACCACTCTGGAGACCGTCACCGCCTGCTGATTTACATGCTCCTCCAGCTGCTTATCAATGATATCACTCATCTTTACCCACATGGCAAGACAAATTACAATCAATACCACAAAGATAATGAATATCACGGAAAGCGTATTTTTTAATTTTCTAATGTCCGGTTTCCACTTCATACAGTCTCACCCCTTCAACAAACCAATCCATTTTCTCAAGCAACAGTCCGTCGCTTATTATCTCTCCCTCATCACAGCGCAGCTCACCGCTGTTGTCATAAATCTTTCCGGAAAAAATATTCTTTCCGCCTAAAATCTCCTGTTTTACCGATTCTACGTGCCTTCTTGTTTCCTCGGTCACACTTTTAGAACACTCCGACAGTTTCACCACACCGGTATCCATCCCAAGCCAATGCTGTTTAACAGTATTGGCCTTACCCTGAACAAACTCACGTACAATCTGAAAATACAGTGCCTGCCAGTCCCAGACCGCTGCGGTCAAATAGTTATCCGAAAGCCCCTTCTCCACCGTGTTGTAACCAATGGAATACACTCCTGCTTTATCTGCCGCTTGCGCTACATAATGTCTGTTCTGATGATAGGTCAGTACATCTGCTCCCGCCTGTTCTATCAGGGTTTCTGCCGACAGTGTCTCCGCCTTCTCATCATCCCAGGCACCCGTCCATATCACATTCACTACTGCATCCGGATTCACACTCCGCACGCCCAATGTAAAGGCATTGATTCCTCTGTTTACCTCTGTATTGGACATTGCCGCCACATATCCGATATTGTTGCTCTTAGTCTGCATCCCAGCCACTATTCCTGCCAGGTATCTTGCCTGATACATTCTTCCGAAATAGGAAGTATAATTATCGGCAACATACTCCGCACTGCTTCCGTAAAAAGCAATGTCCGGATAACCCTCTATCACATCCTGTACAAGCATGGGATACCCATAGCTTGACAAAATAATCATAGTCGCGCCTTCTTTTGCCAGCTTATGTATGGCATCTGCACAACCCTCGTATTCCTCCGGTGTATCCTCCGCCACCAATAGCTCTGCTCCCAGCTTCTCGCACGCTTGGGACACTCCTCTGTAATGCATGCCGTTCCAACCCTCGTCATCCGCCTTTCCTGTAATGACAAGACCTACTTTAGGAGACGTGTTTTTCCCTGTGCCGGTCATGACTATCAAACCTATAATAATTGCCACCAGCGCCAGCATAACCAGCTGCAAAACGCGTCTGTATACCGATTTATTTTTCATCAATTAACACCCCTTCCACATACCAGTCAAAGGCATTTAGCATGGCATCATCCGTCATGCTCTCGCCTTCTCCAATCCGGACATTCCCCTCTCTGTCCGTCACGGGACCGTAAAACACATCATAGGTGCCGCTTCGAAGCAGCTTTGCTCTCTCCTCCACGACCTCAGATATCCCTTCTCTTACCTTCTCGGTTAACGGTGCCATGGACACCATACCGGTCTCAATTCCTTCCCAGTAGTGATATCCTTCAAATTTACCCTGTATGCAGCGCAAAATATTTGTCTCATAAAAGCCTGACCAGTCCCAGACAGCTGCGGTCAGAAATGTATTCGGATAATCCTTGCTGTTATCCACATTATAACCGATGGACAACACCCCTTTTTCCTCCGCAATTTCAAGCGGCTCTAAGGAATCTGTGTGCATAGCCAGCAGGTCAATATTGTGGGAATCCAGAAGCTTCTCTGTGGCCTCCTTTGTCCCGGCATCATCCGTCCAGGAATCCGTAAAACGTACGTAAACCTTTGCGTCCGGATTCACACTGCGGACACCGAGGGTAAACGCATTAATTCCTCTGTTTACCTCTGATATGGGAAACGCTGCCACATAACCGATTTCATTTGTCTTAGTTTGCAGACCTGCCACAATACCTGTCAAATAACGTATCTGATACATTCTGCCAAAATAACTGGTAAGATTCTTCGCTTCTCCCACGCCAGTCGCATGGAAAAAATAAATCTCCGGATACTTTACCGCTGCTTTCTCCACAGCCTCCCCGAATTCAAAGGAATTTGCTATGATAATCTCGCAACCATCATTGATTAACTCATCAATCAGTCCTTCTATAATATACGTATTTACATTTTCTTTATATGTAATCTCCAGGTTCAGTCCTTCAGTCGCTTTTTCCAATCCTTCAAAGTGAGACTGACTCCAGTTGCGGTCAGACTTGTAACCGTTTAAAATAACTCCAACCTTTGTACTTCCCGCCATGGTCTCCGTATCGGATTCATAGCTGTTGATTACAAAGATTCCAAGCATAATTGCAAGAATAATAATCCCTGCCAGACGAAACACTTTTCTCATCGGCACTTTCTCCTCATAAACGCTTCACTGACTCCGAAAATCACAAACACTGTTGCCAGATTCATAGACTGCTGAAAACTGAATATATTATTGACTGTAAATGCCAACAGACAAAAGCCTCCGAAGGCCGCAATCAGGTTGGTTTTTTTCGCCTTTATGTATCTCACAATGGCAGTCATCATCATTCCCACATATCCGATTACTCCCAAAAGTCCTTCATTCACCAGAATTGTAAGCCATTCATTATGTGTATTGGTAAGAGTTGCCACGCCAAAGCTCTCCTTTACCAAAGCTCTCAACTCTTCACTGCCATCCTTATACAGATAAGCGGACATACCATCCGGTCCCACACCAAACAGCTTATGTAACAAATCCTGCTCCCCAAAACATTATATTCCTGCCATCCAGGAAGCTCCTCTGTAACTGGCAAATTTTTAGTTAAAGATAAATTGAGGCTTCCCCTCCAAGAATGCAAATGCACCGGGGTTACGGGTATTCATTACAACCAATATTATGTATCCTGCGAGTGCACCAAGTGCAACTCCTGCTACTATCCGCGCTGTTATCACAAACACCTTTACCGGATACTTATTCATGATAACAAAATAGCTTATTACTCTCCATGCCAAAAACGACACAGCTGTCACAACCACTGCAAAACTGCTATCTGTAAACAAATCCATAAAGCTGTCGTGAAAACTGATTTTGTCCGGATACATATGACGGATAATCCGGGTTACCAGACACGCCAGCGAAAAAATAAACACCACTCCGCAAAAGCTCTGCATTCTTCTGCCGTCCGATGCCGAAAGACAAAACATCACAAGGAACATGACAACCATTGCAAAGAGACCACTCACACTTCCCTGAGTCAGCAGGGATGCATAACCGATGCCAACATACAAAGATAACAAAAACTTCTGCCACATATTTTTCCACTCACCCTGCCACAAAAGCAGCACACCGCCAAAAAATACCGTGACCAGATAGCCACAATACCAGTTAATATTTCCGATGGTGGAAATAAAGCCGGGGTTGTGCGCTGTCATCTCTAGGGGACGGATTTCAAAACGGTTTAAATAGCCCAATGCAAAAACTACTGCCGACACCGGCAAAATCAGATACACCATCCATTTTCCCGGATTCCAAAACCGCGAAACCAGAAAATACAAAAGACAGACAAACAATTGAGGTAACAGTCCGATGTACCACCCCTGGGCACCCCACAATGCCTGTTTCTTATAATCCGAAAGTGCATAAGACAAAAGCAGGGTGACCATAAACAGGAGCACAAAGGCATCTGTTACGGAGAACTGACTTCTAACCACATCCCACAGTTTTCGGTTTTTGAGTCCTCCCGCACGCTTCTTCTGAATAGTTACAATAATATAAAAGACTCCGAATATGACAAACACCGGCACCAGCAAGATACCGATTTTAATACTTATCTGTCTGAAAAAATTTGCCTTGTCCGTACCGATGGAAGCATACCCGTTTGTAAAATAAAAGGGCATTACCGCCAGAATCAAAAACATATATACCAAAAGAAGTCCGCTGAGCAGAACATGAAAAAAAGAATAAAAGGATTCTGCAACGGACTCCATATTATTTTTCGCCTTAGATGTTTTCCTCATCTGTATCCTCCCACCGGTTTCCCGAAATTAACCCTTACACATCTATGATAATCTAAGGAATATTTTTCGTCAATTATTTCCTCTTCTGCAGACTCAGATAAGTCTCATAAATAATGATAAAACCTAAGGGTCCCTTGATGATTCCCCATACTCCGAACAACTGAATTCCCGCATATAGGGACACGAGCACTGCAATGGCGGGAACCCCCACCTTTTTTCCAATCAGTCGGGGTTCCAAGAATTCCCTGACAAAGATGCACACCACATACAAAATGACACAAGCCACAGCTCTTCCGTAGTATCCGTAAAACACCTGCGTCAAGGCCATGGGTATCAACACGATACCGGTTCCCACAAATGGAAACACATCCAAGAATCCTGTTACAATCCCCCAGAGTACCCCATGCCTGATTCCTGCAATTCCAAGTGTAAGTGCGCAAAGTCCGGCAATAACAGACATGATAATCAGCTGCGCCCTTACAAAGGTGGCAATATAGCGGATGATACCGCAAATAACCTCCAAGAGCACGTGGCATTCCTCTCTGTCCAGCAGATTGTTCATGATTTTATCATAGTCCTTAGCCAGCAAAATTGTGGCAATAATAAAGGTTACCAGAAATCCGCCCACGGTAATTAGTCCCTTGGCGTACTGCAAGGAGTAAGAAAGTACTCCCGGAACCACCTTGAGCTGTATATAATCAACTGCTTCATATACACCCTGTAAGATGGTCTCTTCCAGATACTCGCTGTCCACACCAATGGTTCCACCGATACTGCCGCACACATTCTGCACAATCTGTGTAATGTCCTCCTCCCAGACCTCCAGCTTGCCGATAATTCCCGGAAAACTACCCACTATCCAGGAAAAGAGCGTCCACAAAAGGACTGCAAAGATAACGCTCGCGAGAAGAAGCAATATAATGGCACCCACCTGTCTGTGAATATGGAGCTTTCCCTGCAGCTTTTTTAAGGTGGAGCCGAACATGGTGACAAAGAGCATGGCTACCAGTACCGGTGCCACCAGCGGAGATAGATAGCGGAGAAAAAAATATACTGCTCCCGTCAACAGAAGCAGTATCCCAAATTTACTGTTTTTCACTTTTTCCATCATATCCATACCTCCCGGACCCGGTTCGTTCCCCACTGTCCTTGCACTTTGTCTGCAATTCTTCAATAGTAGTTAGTATGGATATTATTTATTTATCTATGCACCGCCTTACTGCAAAAAAAGCGCAAATGCCTTGCCCTGCGGCTTTACCTCAAAATGCATCTTTTCTTTGGTTGCAGGATGCATAAATTCCAAAGAACAGGCACATAAGCCCACCACGGAAATGCCCAAACTTCGGCTTATTGCCACTGTTTCTTCGGTGCCGTATTTTACATCTCCAAGTAACGGATATCCCGCATGAGACATCTGCACGCGAATCTGATGAAAACGTCCTGTCTCAATATGAATTTCGGCAAGTGCACAGGGCATGTCTATGGTTTGCAATACCTGATAACGAAGCACCGCTTTTTTGCCATCAGGATGGGACTCCTCCACCACCCTTGCGGCATTGTCCTGCGTTTTTATCAGATAATCCACAAGGCAATCCTCTTTCCTGTCCGGTTGTCCACAAAGCACCGCATAATAAGTCTTGTGAAGGGAGCCAGCCGACAATTGTTTGGTAAATGCCGCCGCCGTTTTACTGTCCTTGGCAAACACCAATAGTCCCTCCACCGGCTGGTCCAAACGATGAACCACTCCCAGGTACGGTGCCTTACCGGGAGTCTGTCTTGCCAGATGCTTTTTTAACTCACTGACCATATCCGGCTGCCCTATTTTGCTGCTCTGGGTAGCAAGACCCGAAGGCTTCGCCGCCACGATGATATGCTTGTCCTCATATAAAATTTCTGTCCTCACAGACAGTCACCTTCCTTATAAATTCTTCCTAAGACCTTTGGGATAATGATTTTTCATAATGTTGCCCGCAAGCTTTCCCCAGCCTAAGCTAAAGCCGTCCACACAAACTAAATGCCAGCCCTTGCCCCCTTCTGCGGGGAAGGTTTCACCATTAATAAATGCTCTGGATAGTCTGTCCGTAGAGGAAAGGTCATATACCTGCTTTACCTCTTCAGGGGAAAGCGCCAATGCCAATGCATGGGAGGGTTCAAAACGATCCTTTTTTATCTCTCCCACCTGTAAACCGGGGCGCAGTACCTTAAGTCCCTTTAAATTCGGCATATTCTCCGGTATAAGATATAAATTTTCACCAAACTTTATATAGCTTCCTGCATGCTTTGCAAACCAATCATCCGCCAGAAATTCTTTGCAAAAGGCTTTCCACTCCTGCAACTCCTTATCGGGAAGTCCCTTCTGGATACCGCCCGCACTGATGCTCTCAAAATCCTCCGGCACAGAACCGTTTTTTGTAAGCACCGCTGCAAAATGTCCTTCACCCTGTATCTTGTGGGGCCAGAGCCTTGTGGTTTCCAACAACTGAAACTCACTGTGTCTTTGAAGAAACCGCTCCATACCCTCCTCGTTTTCCTCGGGTGCAAAGGTACAGGTGGAGTACACCAGCCTTCCGCCGGGACGAAGCATCACTGCTGCGCAGTCCAGAATCTCCTGCTGTCTCTCGGCGCAGAGCTTTACATTCTCAGGACTCCACTGGTCACATGCCTCATCATTTTTGCGAAACATCCCTTCTCCCGAGCAGGGGGCATCTACTAAAATTCTGTCAAAGTATTCCGGGAACACCTCTGCAAGATGAGCCGGTGTCTCGTTTGTAACACAGGCGTTGCGCACACCCATGCGCTCTATATTTTCGGATAAAATCTTTGCCCTTGCAGGATGGATTTCATTACATACAAGCAATCCCTGCCCTTTCAGCGCAGCCGCAATCTGGGTACTCTTGCCGCCGGGAGCTGCGCACAAATCAAGCACCTTCTCACCGGGACACACCTTTAGCATTCCCACAGGTGCCATTGCACTGGGCTCCTGAATATAATAAACACCGGCCTCGTGATAAGGGTGCTTGCCGGGCTGGTCCTCTTTATCATAGTAATAGCCGTTTTCTGCCCAAGGCACCATTGTGAGACTCCAAGGCAAGCCTGCACATACCTCTCTGTCGGCTTCACTGCCATGCTCTGCCTGTCCATCCGCCGCGCTCCTGCCATCCTTCCGGATTTTCAGTGCATTCAGGCGCAGTGCCTGATATCTATCCTTGTCATAGCTCTCCAAAAAGGCTGGGTATTCATCTCCCAGCATCTCCTGCATTCTCTTAAGGAAAAGCTCCGGTAACATACTGTTTCCTCCTTAAAATCAGGCTAGAACCGGTGTCCGCCGCCTCCGCCGCTGCGACCGCCTCCGCCACCACCGCTACGCCCGCCTCCGCTGCTTCCGGAGCTCTGAGGTGAATATTTCTTGGTGGTATTTTTATACGTTACTTGTGGATTATCCAACCTATAGCAATATCTGGTACCAATCAGTAACTCCTTCTCGCCCGGCTTGGAGGTTCTGCTCATAAGCTTCACCACTCCGAAATTGAGCAAAAGTCCCAAAATAACAGCTAACAGGGCATTACTGATATACTTCATGGGCTGGGCAATTTTGTGCCCCTCCAGCCTTGCCAGAATCTGGGAAAACGCTTTTTCCGCACAAGCATAATATTCTTCATCAGACGCATAGCTGTAGGAATTGTCGGTGATGGTATCCGCATAGCCTTTAGTAATCACCTTATAGATGGCTCCGTCGCTGTGAATCCAAATATATCGGTTATCCATATCAATCACAAACAACGTACCGCTGGCTGTACCAAATTGCTCCCTATAATAATTCCTGCAGAAGCTCTCCGTACTGCGGTCATTCTCATAAATGGTTACAAACGCCACATTTCCATAAGCTGTTATAGGCTCCATAACCTCATAAAGACGATTCTCTTCAACACTTGTCAGTAAATCCGCATCATCCTCAATGATGACATCGTATCCGTTGTATGCAGACACATTGAGGGTAAATCCTCCCACCATCATCACACACAGCAAAAGACTGCACAAAAACTTACGCATTGTCATCACCTCCCCTTTTTTCAAACTGAGGCAAAGGTCTCATTGCCAGCCTGTTGTAGTTTCTTAAGATATCCGTAATAATCCACAAAATCGTCAGTAGTAGCAATACAACACCACCGTAATACCAGTAATCGTGCACCGGGTTTAACAATGCTATGACAGAACAAATTCCCTGACAGATTGCAGTCAGCACATAGCCCTTTCCGCCTTTGATATTGCCACACTCCCTTTTCCATTTTCTGCCCTTTACGCAGATTACAATGGTAGCAATCATAGAGCCTAAATACAACAACGCCGGAAGCAACACCGGCATCTGCGCCGAAAACATCAATGCCATAACAATAAAGGGAATTAATCCCAGAACCGATGCCAATGTAATGGCCGCTGTCTTCTTTTTGGGATTGTATCCGCCGCCTTTGTTGTGCTTCAAAAACAGAGCCTTGTCATCCGCATAGGTCTCTTTTCTATGGATGGCTCCCAGCTCCCATTTGTAAATACCTGCCACAATCGTAGCAAGCAACATACAAATACCCAAGACAATCACCGGTCTGAAGGTAAAGAGCAAATTCAGCAGAAAGAAAATAGGCAGTGCCAGAAGCAATGAACCTATGGTGTACTTTTTGATATCCACCGGCATATCCGCAACTACCTTGCCGGTCTGTCCGTTCACGGTAGCGTAAGCCACCTTATCACCATTTCGGTAGGACATAAACCATACCGGATACATCATATTTTGTGATCCTTCGTACTCTGTGTGAAGCTTTGTATTGAGATTTCTTTCATTTGCCGAGGACTTCACCGAATACTTTTTAAACGCCTTTTCCTTACAGAGAGCATCATAGGTATTGTTGTTGGCACGCTTTGTAGCCTCCTCCAAATACGTACCTCTCTTTACATCTTCCACATCCGCATAAAAACCACTTAAGAAGGAAGGGGTAAAGGGCACAATATCCTCCGCATTAAAGGGGGCAACAGACTCACTGATACTGTCATAAAAGCTGGTGGACGCATCATAATAGAAACCTCTGTAATAGGCATCCAGATCTCCTGTCAAATCATAGTGGTCAGTATATATGTAATCCCCTTTTCTCTTGGAGGTCTTTCCTGCCAGATTAACGGGTCCCTTTTGGTTAAAGCAGTAGCTGTGATAGGGCATATAAATCCCTCTGAAGCCATCGATAAATTCAGGACTCTTGTATTCCTTCGGTGCAAAGAAGGCTTTTCGCATCTTTCTTGCATATGCCTTCTTGCAATACTCCTTCGTAATTTTGAAGGGTATGATATGGGAAGGCGCCTTCTCCTTACTGATACGTGTTGAAAGAATATTGGCAGAACCGCAATAACTACAAAAAGCAGTGGCATCATTGTCACCGCTAATCATTTCTCCCCCGCATTGGGGGCATATAAATCTGTTTGCTTCATAATACTCCGTGGTATCCGTGTCCTTCTTTCTCTCATAGGGAGAAAATCGGGAATCACAGTGCCCACAGACCAAATACTGTGTGGCAATGTCAAATTTCAGATTGCCATTACAATTCGGACATTCGTACATTTTGTAACCCTCTCTTTTGTTATCCGCCTACTGTTACAGCACGCTGTAGCCCTTTGAAGAAAGGCTGGCTGCCACCTCTGCAACATCATCACAGTGAAATACCATAATCGGTTTCCCGGACTCTCTGTTAAAGGACAGATACAGATAATCCACGCTGATATTAGTATTTGCCAAATCGGACAACAGGCTGTGCAGATTACCAACCTTATCTTCTACCTCCACACCGATAACATCTGTCAAGCGGCAAAGATAGCCTGCCTGCTCCAATGCCTCGCACGCCTTTTTGGCATCGGATACTACCATACGCACAATACCGTATTCTGCACTGTCGTTGGTGACAGAGCCCAAAATATTGATGCCCTGGTCCAAAAGGATTCCGGTCACCTTACGCATGGTTCCTTTTTTGTTTTCTGCATATATTGATACCTGTTTTAACATCTTTTTCCTCCGTTTGCTTCTATATTTATTGAGTGCAAAAGACTCACTTGCTTTCACGTCTTCATTTTACGTTCTTTTGTACCGAAAGTCAACGTCACTTACTTCACCTTTTTAAAGCGGATTGCCATGTAGGGGCGTCCCGGTAAATCAATCCTAAACTTTCCTTGGAACACACCACGCTTTTCGATGGTCATATTCCAGGTGTCAATCACCTCAACCTCGTATACATCCTCAAATTCAAATTTCTTGTAGGAGGGCTGCATAAAGCTGTAGTAATAAATAAAGTAGGTCTTGTTTGCCCGCTCGGTTTCATCCTGGGGCATGGCAATAACACCGTTGTAGTCAAACTTTGCATCAGAGGTCAGTCCCAGACCCGGGGTCTCGCAGAGAATGTCATAAAGGAACCGGAAACGTTTCCAGCTCTCTCCCTTAAGCTTTCCGCCATGGGACCACCAAAGTACCCTGTCCTCGCTCTCATAGGTTTCACCGTGTCCGGGATAACCGCCGCGCATCGCACACTCCCAGAAACGTCTCACCATCTCCTGTCCGGTAATATTTCCCCAGAAATGAGGGATATCTCCCTCGTATGCCATCTCGTCAATCACCACCGGCTTTTTGTAAGTATCGCGCCATTCGTTGGTAAGCTCCGCCGTCTTGTAAATGTCCTGACGCTGAATGGAGCAGTGGGTAATCCAAGGGCGGGTATAATCATAAAAAGGAATACAGTTGTGGATGGAGCGAAGGTGTCCGTAAGGGTCCTTCTCACACAAAATATTGCCGAAGCGGTCCCAGTCCTCTTCCTTTTTCTGAAGCAGGTCATACTCGTTTGCAAGGGACCACCAGATATTATGAAAGGCAGAAAAACGTGCCACAATATACTTTACATATAAATCATCCTGTTCCTTACTCATCACGGAAAAGCCCCATCTGTCGTAAGGGTGGAACATAATCAAATCTGCCTGAATTCCTAACTTCGAAAGTTCCGCAATACACCACTCAATATGTCTGAAATGCGCCGGGTTAAAGCAAGTGAAATCCCATGTATTGTTCTCAAGGGGATTCTTGGTATAATCCCAGAAATTATCCTCCGTCAGCACGGAGTTATCCATGGGCGTACCCACGTAAGGGTAGGAGCGGGGCTCCTTGAAATTGTAATCGTAGTGCTTGGGGAAAATACAAAAGCGGATTTTATTGAAGCCTGTATTTGCAAGACTCTTTAACGTCTCAGCAATGCGCTCGTCGTTTTCAAGCTCCCACACATAGCAGGTGGTTCCCACGGAATAATAGGGAGTTTTGTCTGCATACCGGAAATGATAGGTGTCCGCCACCTGCACGGGACCGTGATTTCCTTCCTTTGCGGAAAGTACTGTAAATTCTCCTGTCACGGGCTCCGCATCATCGCGATAGCTTCCGGTTATGGAATATCGGTAGCTGCCCTCATAGGATGGCATAAAGCGCACCTTGTATACGCCTTCACCGTCATAAAAGCCCTCCGCTTTTACCTCCTCCCTCTCTCCGGTAAACACACCGGTAATAGTATAATCCACAAAAGGGTTGCCCTCCGTCTTTCCGGTAAGAGTAACCTCAAACACATCATATTTTGCAACCTGCTGCATGTTATTCATCCTGCATACCTCCGAAACCTGTTTTCATTACTACCTCCAACATTCTTTGAATTACTTTCAAGGCAGTATCCACACTGCCTTTATTATACCAAAATAGGATAGTGATTGTATAGTAAAATCATTTGACTTTCTGCCCCATTCCTAGTACCATTTATTATGTATAAAAAAGAAATTGAAGGAGGATTCAAATGGGAGTAGTAAGATACACATTTTACTCACAGGCTCTGGGCGAGCAGACCAATATCATGGCCATCGTTCCTACCTACGAGCCTTGGAGACACACAGAGGGTTGCAAGAAATTTTACGGCAATTACGAAAAGAAAAAAACACTGTACCTGCTGCACGGCGGTTCTGATGACAGTACCCTTTACCTGCGCAGAACCTGCATCGAGGAATATGCTTACGAGAGAGACCTTGTCGTTATTTTCCCCGAGGTGCGCAACAGCTTTTACGGCAACATGGTGCATGGTAAGAATTACTTCACCTACCTTACCGAGGAGCTTCCCAAGATTGTGGAAAACCTGTTCCCCGTATCTACCAAGAGCGAGGACCGCTATGTACTGGGTAATTCCATGGGCTCTCACGGTTCCTTTAAGTGGGCACTGAACAGACCCGACTTCTTTGCTGCAGCCGTAGGTATGTCCGGCGCAGGCGATTTGGAGGAGCTGGGCTTCTATGACCGTATGCCCGACCGCGTAATTAATTCCTTCGGTACTCTGGAAGAGTACAGGGGCAGCTACAACGACTTTAAGTACCTCTACAACAAGCATCTTGCAGAGGGTACCAAAATGCCCAGACTTTATGCATGCTGCGGTACCGAGGACAGCTTCTACCCGGGTGCCAAGAAATTTGCTGAGGATGCAAAGGCTAAGGGCGTGCCTATTCTCTTTGAAGAGGGCGAAGGCGGACACACATGGAGCTTCTGGGACAAGTGGCTTCCGATTATGTTGGATCACATGCTGAAGGAGGACTAGGACGATGGGAATGCTTCATTTTGACTATTTATCACAGATTTTAGGTTATCACACCAATATTTACTTTATTCTGCCCGCTTGTACTCATGAGGGCAAGGAGCCTGCTGCCACCCTGTATCTTTTGCACGGCGGCGGAGGAAATGGACTGGATTGGATCCGCTATACCGCTATTGAGCGCTATGCAGACAAGCACAATATTGCAGTGGTTATGCCCGAGGTGGACGGAAGCTGCTTCTATGCAGATATGAAACACGGCTATGACTACTTTACATACTTAAAGGACGAGGTAGTAGCGGTTGCAGAAGGACTTCTCCCTGTAAACAAAACTGCTGACAAGAGACTGGTTGCCGGTCTTTCCATGGGTGGCTACGGCGCTTTCAAGTGGGCATTTAACTGTCCTGATTTCTTTAGCGCGGCCGCAAACTTATCCGGAATTTCCTTTATTATGGATATCTTTAGTGGGGAAGGCTTTGCTGCCAAGAGCGTGAATGACAAGTGCGGCGTTGTGGCACTTGATTGGGGCAGCTTAGAAGAGCTTCAGGGAAGCATGAGTGATTCCAAGGAATGGATTGACCGCTCCGTAAGAGAGGGTATCAAACTGCCCAAGCTTTTCGCTGCTATCGGCACCGAGGATTACAGCTACAAGCTCTCTCAGGATTATCTGAAATACTGCAAGGAGCAGGGCGTAGAAGTGCACTACGAAGAAATGCCCGGACAGCATGAGTGGATTGTTTGGGATACTATGATTGACAGATTTTTGGAGTGGGCTCTGTAATGTAATATAGTTATGTGAAAGCCTGTGGAACTTAGTTCTACGGGCTTTTTCATTGCATGACAGGGCCGCTTCCGCCCCTTGCCACGCTATGAAAAATCGCTAATTTCCTTCGTACAACAAACTATCATATACACCGCCAGCGTGACAACAATCACACTGATTCCGCCGCCGGTTGCCATAATCATAATCTGCTGATTCTTAGGAGACATATCTCCTCCAAACTGCGCAAACATGGCAGTTTCCAGAAACAGCATGGAGAACAGGGCAGCCGCCAGCTTAATAATTTTGGAGATGGACATAAGAGGGCTTTTATACTTACGGTATTTCACCATCTCGACTATGGCTGTGGTGGTAATGTAGAAGGTATATAATGCCATCACATAAATTAAGATTCCCTGATATGCAAAGCCCCGGTTATGATAGACCATCATAAGGACAGCGCCTGACAGAGCAAGATTCACCGTCATCAGTATGTAAGCACAGCGACGGGCAAGCTTAAGCTCAGCCAGACGCTGTTTTCCAATGGGATTTCTCCTTGCATAACGAACCAGCAGGAAACGCATAAATAACATATGCTACTGGGTGAGTCTCCCAACCCTTTACAAAAACAGCCACAAGTGCCACTGCACTAAAAACCGTCAGTATAATAATCAGCCACAGCGGCGGAAATAAGAGTTTTTTGCCGATTGCCTTCCCATCCTTCATGTCAAAACCTCCGAATGTCATAGTATTGGTTTTAGTATAACATGGAAATGTTAAAGTTTTGTTAACGTTTTATGTTTACCCATCACATCTCTTCCGGACATTCCATGCCCAATAGTCCGCACGCCTCACATAATACCTTTTGAACAATATCTGTCAAGAGCAATCGTGCCATTTTCTCTGTATCCTCTGCCTGCAAAATACTGCAATCATGGTAGAATTTGTTAAAGGCAGTTGCCAATGCAATCACGTACCGCGCCACGATGGACGGTTCATATTTTTCTGCCGCACTCATCACCGCATCCTCATATCCTGCCAACACCTTTATCAAATTGTAGGATGCATCATCCGTCAGAGCAGTGTAATTTATTTCACCAGCCTCAATCTGTTTTCCGAACTTGCGCAACACACTCTTGGCACGGGCATAGGTATACTGTGCATAAGGGCCGGTTGTACCTTCAAAATTCAGAACCTCCTTCCAGGAGAACTCCACATTTTTAATTCGCTGGTTAAACAAATCATGGAAAATAATGGCTCCCACGCCAACCTTCTTTGCGATTGCGTCCTTATGGGTCAGGGAGGGATTTTTTTCTATGATGGCATTGTACGCACGCTCTATTGCCTCCTTCAGAATATCCTCTGCATAGATGATATTTCCGTTACGTGTAGAGAGCTTTTCTCCTGCAAAGCTTACCAAACCGTAAGGAATATGAACCAGACCGTCACTCCAATCGTATCCCATCACTTCAATGGCTGTAAAAATCTGCTTAAAGTGTAGTGACTGCTCCAATCCAGTTACATATAAGCATTTGTCAAAGTTATATTGTTCCTTACGGTATAAAATTGCGGCGATATCACGGGAATGATAAATGGAGCCACCGCCACTTTTGATAATCAGACAGGGCGGCATATTATATTTTTCCAAATCTATTACCTGCGCACCCTGACTTTCCACCAACAGATTCTTTTCCTTCAGTTGCTCTACCAGCGCAGGCACCTTGTCACGATAGAAACTCTCTCCAAGGTAGGAATCAAAGGATATCCCCAGCAAATCATAGACGCGCTCAAATTCAACCATACTGATTTCCTTAAACCAGTTCCAAATCTTAAGTGCCTCCGGATCATTCTGCTCCATCTTCACAAACCATTCCCGAGCCTCTACGATTAGGTTTTCATTGTTCTTTGCCTCATCATTAAATTTCACATAAATACGCAGTAATTCTTCTATGCCCTTTTCCTTTACCTGCTCCTCACTGCTCCATAATTTATATGCCACAATCAATTTGCCAAACTGAGTCCCCCAGTCGCCTAAGTGATTGATTCGAACCACTTTATAGCCTAATTTCTCATAAATCTTATACAGGGAATTTCCGATAACCGTGGTACGCAGGTGCCCAACATGAAAGTTTTTGGCAATATTGGGAGAAGAGTAATCCATACATACCGTTTTCCCCACACCGCTTTGTGTCACTCCATAATGCTCCTTCTGCAGCATCTCAAAACACTTCTTTACAAATACATCCCGCTTCAGGTAGATATTGCAATACGCTCCTACATTCTCCGCCTTTTCAATCCCCAGCACATCCTTCTGTTCCTTCAGCTTATCCACAAGTTCTGATGCAATCAAAGCCGGATTCTTACGCATTTTCTTTGCCATCACAAAACAGGGCAATGCCAGGTCACCCATTGTTTCCTCCGGCGGAATCTCCATTGTTTTAAGCAGCTCCTCCTCCGACACATTCTCTAATACCTCTGATAAATACTGACAAATCTTCTTTTTCATAGTAACCTCCATTGATTTCGAATTATTTGGAATCGGATAAAAAAAGAACCGCAATGGAATTAGCTTGTGCTAAAACTATTACGGTTCTGTATCTACAACATTTATAAACAGTAACCGCATAGAAACAGGACGTACACCCTTGTAACCATGCGGAAAACAATGATTACAAGAGCTTACGTCTTCTTTCTCTGCGTCTTAATCTGTTCATAAAAAATGTGTTCATACTTTTATCCTCGTTAATTTGATAATTAGGAATATAGCACATAAAATAGAGGATTGCAACATTTTTTTATGTACTCATGATTTTATCACTGAGTTCCATGATTTGATCCGCATATTTCATTCTGCGAACACTAAGATATTTCTTATATATGGGATAATTAGCGATTGTCATCACCATTCCCACAACTCCGATGATAATGCCTGGAACCATTGGATTATCAACACCAATGGTGGAACCGATATCCGTCATTACAAGACTCATGCCGCTTCCCATAATAATTGCGCTGATGCTGCCAAATACATAAGCAAATACATTTACCGGACGCTTTACCTTCGCATCCAATTCCTTCAATTCATCCAACTGAGTGTGTTCCTTTTCTGTGTACTGTGTACGGATTTTTTGTACGAGAAATTCCTGATCGTTTTTGTTCATTGTCTTTACCTCTTTCTTTCTGTTTTAATCACATGGTACAATTTCATTGTTTTAATATGTTTTATAAATTGTTTCTATTTTGTTAAAATGTAAGTTACATTTCTTTGGAAAGCTCTTCTGCAAGTTCCAATATTCTCGGTGCATGCTTTTCTTTGGTTTTACGGTATATCGCACGGTATATGGGGTAGCTGACCGCCATACCTGCCATTCCTATCATACCCAGCAGTATGCCAAGAGCTATAATCCATGCTCCGCTTCCAACTACCTGCATGGCAAGACACATTCCCAAACCGAATATCAAAAGACTACCGATACCTATACAGAGTGATTCCACCATTCCGGAGTTTTGAACTACCCGGTCAAGCCGCTTGAGTTCATCTAATTTGCTCTCACCCTGGGGCAGATATTTCTTTCGGATTTCCTGTATCTCTTTTGCTTCTTTTTCTGAATATTTGTAACTGAATGTATTTTCCTGATTCATATTCCTACTCCAAACACTTCTTACTTTTCTCGAGAGAGTCTTTTCTTAGCATCTTCAACTGATTTGCCTTCTTTGGTAAAGAGCTTTTCCACACACTTGTCCGATACCTTATTAAAACCATCAACAGCTCCCTTTTCGATTTTCTTGTAGCCTTCCACTACACCATTCTCAATTTTCTTGTAACCCTCTACTACAGCCTCTGCAATCTTTTCATTTGCTTCTACGAATTTTGACATTGTAATTATCTCCTTTTCTTGATTTTATGGTTTGATTGTAGCTTGAGATTGTTTGTGAGATTTTTGAGAAATGTTAAAGAAATGTTAAAAAACAAGGGCTATGAAAATTTTTCACAACCCTTGTTACTCTATTCTTTTAATTTATTATCAGTGATTTCCACAGGTATGATTTCCGCAACTGTGCTCCCCACAGTTATGATCGCCTTCGTGATGATGATGGTCACATCTTACATCAGGATTGTAAGCAAGACTTCCCTGCACAAAGCTCTCTACAGCCTTGTCCGCATCTCCCTGTACACCGCCAAACAACTGAATGCCTGCCTGTGCCAAGGCCATCTGCGCGCCATCACCGATGCCACCGCAAATCAGTACATCAATATCCCTTTCTAAAAGAAATCCTGCAAGGGCACCATGCCCGCTGCCGTTGGTGTCAACTACCTCTGAGGAAACAATTTTTCCTTCCTCAATGTGATACACCTTAAATTGTTCGGTGTGTCCGAAATGCTGAAAAACCTGTCCTTTTTCATAAGTTACTGCTATGTTCATCTTTGATCTCCTTTCTACTACTATACCTCAATCCGCTGTCCTGTTGCCAAGTAATTAAGCCTATCCATATAGTCCTTCATAAACGCATACTGCTCCGTTCCGGTACAGTGGCAGGTATAAAACTTCGTAGCGTATTCATTCAATCTCCTTGCATATCCTGCCAAGGTATCATCTAAGGGCAGTTTGGAAAAATGGAAGCCTCCCACCAAAATATCAGGCTGAAACCATTCTGTAATGTCCATGATTCCCTTGTGGGAACAGCCACTGATGAGAACCCTTTTGCCCGCTTCTTCGATAAGAAGGTACTGCTCATGGCGAAAATCATCGGGAAGAAATTCGACCTCCTGCAACATGGTAAGTCCAAAGCTTCCGAGGTCATAGTTCTTCTTCCGGTCATTGCAGGAAAAAAGAGTAAGTCCTTTTTCTATCTCCGTGATATCCTCCGTAAAAATCAGGCGATTGCTCTGCACAAGGGATGTATCCAATCCAATATATTTTTCAGTTCCGTTGTAATGGGGCTCAAAGGCATACCGGCTGATATAAACCGGTGCCTTCCCATTGATTTCCAAAAATCTCTTCAGTCCGCCGCCGTGGTCATAATGTCCGTGGGAAAGCACGGCGATATCTACTTCAGCAAGGTTCACGCCAAGCTTCGCCGCATTCTCCTCAAACAGATTGCTCTGTCCCATATCAAACAATATTTTATGTCGATCCGTCTCTATGTACAGTGACAGCCCGTGTTCCGCACCCAAGGTATCCTTGGATGCAGTATTTTCAACCAACGAAATGATTTTCATTTTCCCGCCAGCCTTTCCACAATTTATGTGTTGAAATACCATATGCTATTATGCCTATTCCACACCTCTTACTCAAGACATCCGTACGCTGCATTTCTCACGCGCAGATGATAGTACTGCTCATCATTGGGCATCATGTTGTGCATGTACACAATGGATACGCCCTCCTTGGGGTCAGATTCGCACCAGGTACCAAAACCGCCCGTCCAGCCGAAGGCACCCAGCGAACCATTATGATGTCCTCTCTCAGGTGCAATCAGGGTGCGCACACCGTAGCCGTAGCCATAGCCGCCGTTGTAGGTATCCTCGATATCCTTCTGCATTTCCGGTGTCAGGGTATTGGTACGCATCAGGTCGATGGTCTTTCTGCCCATAATCTGCTTACCCTTGTACATACCGCCGCAAGCCAGCATCTGCATGAGCTTGGAATAATCATTTACCGTGGCAAACAGTCTTGCCCAACCGCACTGATGCTCCTCTCCGGGCAGATGCTTGTCATCCAAAGGAGAATTAATCGGTGTCAGCTTATTGTCGGGAGACTTACCATACAGAGTTACCATACGTTCCTTTGCCCCCTCAAAATAGTGGGAACGGGTATCATGCATCTCCAAGGGCTCAAACAACAGCTCCTCAAATACATCATCAATGGACTTCTGGCAAACCTCTTCAATAATGCCTGCTGCCAGCTCACTGGAAAAACCATACAGCCAATGACTTCCCGGCTCAAACTGCTGGGGTACCTCTGCCATCGCCGCAACCTGCTCTCTGATGGTAAAATGTCCCTTTTCCCAAAGAGGCTTCATGGCCTCCTGCATCGCCTGCAGAGTAGGGTTGTCCGTCTTTCCCGGTCCGTTGCAGTAGGGCAGTCCACACTTCATGGACAGGGTATCTGCCACCGTAACCGGTCTGTCAGTGGGTACTGCATCCAAATAACCGTTTTCATGGCGTATGTATTTCTTAGAATGCTTCCACTCCGGAAAGAAGTTGGAAATGGGGTCCGAAAGCAAAAAGTATCCTCTCTCATACAGCATCATCATGGTTGTATAAAGTGGAAGCTTGGACATGGATGCCTGTCTGAATAAGCTTGTTGCCGTAACCGGAATTTTCTTCTCAATATCGGAATAGCCGGCATAACCCTCGTATATCGTCTCTCCGTTTTTGCAAATCTGCAAGCCACAGCCCGGCAATCCGTGCCGGATAAAATTCTCCAATAAATGATCTAATATTTTCGTGTTTGCCATATCATACCTCCTAAGATTGTTTATTAAATTCTACCATGAAAGGAGGATGATATCAAATCCAACTTATTGCTGCGTAGCTTTCACAAGCGCAATATAATAATCCAGTAAATCAAATATCCATTCCTTCAAGTCAGAGAAGTCAAAGCCCAATGCTTTGGCTTTTTCTGTGCAGATACTATACTCCGGCTCTCCGTTATAAGGAGCCTCTTCTCCATCCGCACTGATGATTGCCTTTTTGCCGGTCTTCTCTTCCACATAGCCGATAATTTCTCTTAAGGAAATGGTGCCGTTACTGCTGCCGTTTATGGCACCGGTGATATCCTTATCTGCCAGAAATGCCAAAAATCTTCCTGCTTCCTCAGAACCCATAAAGCCCATCTGTGCATCTAAGTTGTCAATCTGCATGGGAAGCCCCTTCATGGTATGCTGCACATAGAAAAGTAATCTCTCTGTGTAGTCATCCTGCCCGATTACAAAGGGATAGCGGACTGCCAACCACTTTTTATCCTTGTACTCCTGCCACAGCGCATACTCTGCCTGCCGCTTTATCTGAGCATAAGGAAAATCAAATCGGGAGCACCAAACCAGTTCACCGTTTACTCCGTCAAAATCCTCTTCCTTTACCTCCTTTTGCTTGGACAGATACACAGATGTGCTGGACATAAAGATATATTTTCCGCACTCTACAGCATCCATGGCATACTTGATGTCATTGGAGCAATAGGCTATTTTATCGTACACCACATCATAATATTTTCCTTGAAATGCCTCTTTCATGGATGCCTGGTCCGTCCGCTCCACCTGTATGCGCTTTACCGCATCACCGAATTTGTCCTGCGTTATCTGCCTGGTAGCAAGCGTCACCTCATGACCCTGACGCAAAAGCTCCTCCACCATGGGAATTCCAAAATATCTTGTTCCGCCTAAGACTAGAATGTTCATTGATTTTCCGCTCCTTTCCATCCAAAGGTAATTACAAAGCCCGTCGTCTTCAAAAATGCTTTTCCTTCCCGTATTTTTTCTTTTTCCTGACTCCAGATGTGAATAACTTGCTGTGCCTCTTCCTTGGTCAAGCCTCGGTTCATTAACGTCTTTCTTGCAAGCTCTTCGCTTTCCGTATCATCCGCTTCCCAGCCCTTTTCCTTTAAATATGCTGTTTGCAGTTTGTGATAATTTACGGATTCATCGGGATTTGCAAACTTTACTTTATCCTGCAAACGAACCTCAATATCGCGCACTCCCAAACTCTTAAGCAAAAATGGAAGACGCATACCGATTGCATAGTCCCTATCTCTTTTTTCATACTCTGTCTTCCAATAGGTTCTCTGCAAATCCGTTGCAAGAATAGATGCGTAATCCAGTCCGTCAATGTAAATTCCTGCATTATCCAATTCCCTGTTTACCTCAATACAAATGATGAGACCTCCCGGCTTCAACGCTGCAAGCATATTTTTTAACATCTTCTTCGGATCAGAAAGTTCCCTCAAAAATGCCTGGCAAACCACAACATCATATTTTCCCTTTGCTCCGTATTCATAGCCGTCTCTACATTCAAAGGTGGTCTTAAACTCTTTTTCCCGAAAGCGACTCTTACCGTCCTCAATCATAGTCCTACTAATGTCAATTCCCGTATAGGTGCTTCCTTTCGGCATAAGTGGCATCATAATTTCTGCCAGATATCCGTTTCCACAACCAAAATCCAGAATATCAGCTGCCTTCTGAAGCTTCCAGACCTGCTTAATCAAAAACTCCATATAATCCGTATTCCATAAATCTACTCTTGAACTATATATGTAGGACAGCTTATTGTCCCAATATTGTGCACCTTCCGTCCTTCTGGAATAATACTCGCTCTCTATAGGCTTTAATCCAAGAACCTGATCTGTAGAGACTTCGAAAAACCTGGCTATCTCTATGATGTATTTTACATCCGGCATAGCAGCACCTGTCTCCCATTTACTTATGGTCTGAAAGGAAACTCCCAGAATTTCTGCCAAATGGCTTTGGGTAATTCCTTTCGCTTTTCTTAGCTCATAAAGATTCAACGACAGCATTTTATCTACCTCCTGAAGACATCCTATCACTAGTATAAATTAATTAACATCAAGAGGGAATTGAAATTTTTCTCTTTTTGGGTGAGAGACCTCTTGCAAACATCGCCTCCTTTCGTAAGACGGATGCCTGCAATACACAGTCTGTTTTGCGTGTGGGCCTATACAGAAAAATTGTTTTCCCAGACCCACAGACCGGCGATTTTTGCCTTAAAATGGGGCGAAAATCATGCCTTTTGGGTCTCTGCAAAGAAAAAGACTCCCCAGACCCTCGTTTTGGAAAAATGCGGGGTCTGGGGAGAGAAACAGGTCTCGTGGTGCCCATGAGCCAACTTATATAGGGAAAATATATCAGGTGGAACCTTCCGCAGAGTGTTTTATCCAAAAATTCTACAAAACTAGAATTTATCAACTTCTCCCACTCATCCCTTACTGCAGGAAAAGTTTATTAACACGCCTGTCTCTTCATATCCTGCATTTTTATACGCTTTATTTGACGCGGCATAATTATAGTCCGTATACAACAGCGGCTCTAAGTGCAATTCAAGCAGTAATTTCGTGACATTGTGTATCAAATTGGCTGCATATCCCTTTTTGCGCTCCTCCTTGGGGGTATACACATGGGACAGTCTCACTTGATTCCCAACGATTTTGTAATAAACCATACAAACCATTTTATCTGATACATTTCGCCAAACAAAAATAGTTTCTGAAGCAATCAGCCCTTTCATATCCTCATAAGCCTGTTGCAACGTAATAGGAGCGGAGCTATTCATTTCCTGATTATCGCTATACCAGTACTGTGCAAGAGTATCAATATCCTCCATAACTGCCTTCTGCATATATCCGTCACATTGTTTTGGTTGTCTTACTTCACGGCATTCCAATGCTCCCATTTCAAAATAATCCTCTTCATTCAGATAAGGATATCCTGACTGCTTTAAAAAAGCATAAAAATCTCTTTTGGCAGTACACTTATTTTTTGAATCATCCGTCAAGTAAAACTCTGTAATGAGATTAGCTGCCTCCTTCATTTTGTCTTGATCAATTCCGTCAATGGTCCATATCCAAGTAGGGTAGCCAACCGCCCCTCGGCAAATAATGTAGGTTTCCTCATCACTGTAGAGCAGCAAATCCTTAGACGCCAGATTCAATTCTATAATATGAAATTGACTTCTATCCTTTTTGTACGCATCCGATTCAAAAATACGGCTGTTTCCATCTATCCTTTTCATAGTCATCCGCTCCTTTATCATTTAAGGTTGCTACTCTGCGATATACCGGGCCAGCTCAAGGGCGATATCAAAATGTCCTGCGTCATGCTGCGTATTCTTCACCTGCTTTTTCTTCATTCGGGCATCCCACTCGGGAGCATCCAACAAGTCGCCACCGGTTAAAAAAAAGTAAGCATTTAAATATCTGAAATCACACATTGCCTGAACTGCAGCACATTCCATTTCCACTGAAATGCAACCTTCCTTCTTACGTTTCTCGAAATTGCCTCTGGTCTCTCTGTGAACAGCGTCAGTGGTCCAGGTTTTTCCCTTCACAAAAGGCAAACCTGCCGACTCCATAAAGGACGCTACTACCTCTGCATTTTTTACTGTTATGTAATCGGAAGCAGATGCATAATGGTAGGATGTTCCTTCATCTCTGTATGCGGCAGTTGGAACCATGACTTTTCCGCGTGCAATTTCTTTATTTAAGCAACCGGCCCCACCAAACACTACATACTTATCCGTATTTATAAGCGATAATGTGTCTTCTATATCTGCAACACATGCCGGTGCTCCCACATAGGACATATAGACTGCAAAATTTTTTCCTTCATACTCAAAGCCATAAACAGGATTCGCTCCGTTGGAGGAATATAAATCACCTATTTTATGACATTCATAATTCTCTAATACATGTTTCAAAATCACATGAGAAAAAGTGAGTATACATGCATCTACCTTTTTTGCTTCTTCATTTTCGGGCACTTTTATGATTTCCTCAGTTAAATTATCAAATGTATCTGTTATCATGTTTTTACCTCCTTACAACATTTTCACCATCATATATTCATCTGCGTAGGTTCCGTCGGGATAGCGCAGTGCCTTGGGCTGAGTACCCACAATTTCAAAGCCGAAGCTCTGATACATTTTCAGGGCTCTTTCGTTATCCTTCACAACGTCCAACTCTATCTGTGTGATGCCGTGAGCGGTACACCAGTTGATGCATTCTTCCATCGCATATCGCTCCTTTCAATATTCACTATAAATTGATGCGACTCATTCTGCGCCACTCCTATATTTAATTTACAAAAAAAGCTACCCTCCTTGCGTTTATTTCAAGGACGATAGCTTACGCTTCGTGATACCACCTTAATTCATCTGCATCTCACAATGCAAACCTCTGCAAGTACGGAATGAACATTCGATACTCTGATGCTGTAACGGGCACTCCCGTCGTAGCCTATGCATACATGCATTCGGTACGCAGCTCCAAGATGATTTTCAATAGTATCTTCTGTGCCAACTCTCACCTGCCGTCGGCTCTCTGTAACATATCTTACTATCTACTTTTCTTTTCACAGCCTTTAATTGTTTTGCAAAACATTATCATAATCGCAGTTGTCTGTCAATAGCATTTACCCTATAAAAAGCTTAAATATCGCCTTTGCCCAGGACAGCCATGCGGGCACATTGGCATCCAGCCAGCTACGCACAAAAGCTTTGTCTGCGGTAGCCAAATCTCCCAAATGCTGATACACGCTTCCCACAGCCTCTGTGTCTCCAATGGCAATCATGGCCCTTGCGTTGTCACCCACCGCTACATAGTTACCCAGTGCCAACGCACCTGCAGAAAACTGTCCGACGGAAAGAGCCCCGAAGGAAACGATACCGATACTGATGGCACCTGCTGCCAAAAGCCCCAGCGCAATACTGCCCGCTACCACCACACCAAGCGCCAGCGTACCCAGCGCAATAAGTCCTAAGGACAACAAACCAATAGATAAGATACCTATGGAAAGCAAACCTAATGATACCACGCCGGTTGCCCGAAACCCAATGGCAAAGACACCCTTTGCCTTAACACCGATGGCAAAAAATCCTCTGGCATCGCGCCCGAAGTGATACAGCGGCATACCGCACAGCATTTTTTCACTCTTTCGTTCTCTACACTGCTTCTTAAAGGCATTGCGTATCTGCTCTACAACCGAAACCGCTTCCTTGGTCTGCACTCCTGTTTTGTCCGTAATCTCATCATTCAGAAGATAATCCATGGAACAGTCAAACAGCTTTCCCATCTTAACCAGCTTATCCGTTTCGGGATAGGCAATGTCTGACTCCCACTTGCTGATGGACTGGCGGGACACTCCTAAGATTTCACCCAGCTGCTCCTGTGTGTAATTCAATTCTTTTCTCTGCTTTGCAATTTTTTCTCCTGTTGTCATAACGTTACTCCTTTTCGTGTTTTGTTATGAGCAAATCATAGCGTAGAACGCTGTGGCAACCCAGCATTTTCATCGTTCTTTTTGTAAACTTTGGGTTGCATTATGCATTAAGCAGTGCCAACGCCTATCTTTTTCTTCTCTTTACATTAATTATATCGAATATCTTCACTTTTGCAATTATCGGTATTTCGTTTTCTTTTCTTGTTGCAAATTGTTATCTTCTTTGGTATATTATTTGCACGGGTGTTGCCATAACGGTAGCGGTTAGTCCTTCCAACAGAGGGACTGTGACCCTCTGTTTACATAGAAATCCCTTGCTTTACAGGGAAATCTTACGAAAGGGAGGGCTGACTTATGAGTGATTTTGAAATCCTTTCAATCGTGCTCATGGTTCTTACCATCGTTGTAACGATTTTGTTAGCGTATATCCAAGACACAAAAAAGTAACCGCCCAAGCCAAGGTAACGGTTACTTTTTGTAAACCATTTACTAAGGACTAGCCGTCTATCGGCAACACCCTTTTTATACTTTTATGATACATTCTGTTTTCATTTCTGTCAATACTTTTCACTGTATACCTTTACGGTTGATAATCCCTCAAAATATCCAGAATCCCTTTCTGATAAACATTACCATTGAGAACCTCTCCGTCCGGTGAAAAGCCAATGGCTCTGATATCCTTCGGATCTTCTTCGTAGGGACTTGAGTACTCCATATTTTCATCAAAATACTCTCCCAGATATTTCAGGGCATTTCCACTGGGGAAAATCACATTTCCTGACCCTTCCGGAATCTTCAAATCCTCAAATGCTTTTAAAACCTCTCTTGTCTTTACATTGTAGGGATTGTTGTCCTCTTTGCTTACAAGCCAGGCAGGGCTTAATTTGATATTTATCTTTGAATTTGCTACGCACCGGGCAAAATACTTCACCGGCTCAAGAGGAATGGTCTCCTGATGAAAGGCATCAACAGACAATAAGATTTGACAGACACCACTCTCTTCCAGCTGTTTCACCACTTCCGCAATTCTGTCCGTATCCTTGGTAAAGAAACCGTTTGTAATCAAATCTCTCTAGGGGATTCCCAGCTCCTTTGCAGTGCGGTGAATGGCACACACCACTTCCGGATAAAGCAGGGGCTCTCCGCCAAAGGTCATCAGAGACTCAATTTTGTAGTGCTCACACACCTCACGGATTGACGCTACGGCAATGTCCGCATCAATATGACCTGTACAACCGATATGCTCGCCTTCAGAACAGTGCTTACACTTTCCGGTACACGCCATGGTTACAACAAACTCAATGCGATTTAAATTCTTTATGTATTCATTCATGATATACGGTCTCCATCATACCATCTTCAAAAAAATAATATGGTCTGTTTCCGATAACCTCTACGCTCTCATCATTTACAAACAGTGTAACTTCCTCCGGCAGAGCTACCGCTTTTCTACGCTTTGACAGCTCTAACAGAAACTGCTTGCTTTGTTCATCCTTTTCGGCCATTCTGTTGGTATAATGACACAATATGGATATTCCGTTTAATACATCAAAGCCATCTATATCAGTCAGATTCACCTCATTTGTATCATCAAGCCGGCATGCCTCCAAATCCCTGCCAAAGATAATCGCACCTGCACTTCCGCCAAAGACAACTCCACCGTTATCCAAATATTCCTTGATTTTTTCAAAGGCTCCGCTTACTTTCAAATCCCTTAACAGTTTAAAGGTGTTGCCTCCTCCAATGAATAGCACGCTGTAATCCTTCAAATTCTTTGACAGTATTTCCTCAGCACTTCGCACCATTTCAATACCGGGAATCTCAACAGCACTTAATTCTCCGGTTATCCACTCGTAACAGCTGTCATACATTTGATGTTCCATTGCAAGCGGAATATACAGACAAGGCTTCGAATGGTCAATGACTTCATTCAGTCTTTTGTTTGCTTCGATTGTCTGAATGTCTGCTCCACCGCCACATAAGAATACTTTCATACAGTCGCTCTCCTGTCAATCGTACTCATGGTTCTTGCCATAGTTGTATCGATTTTGATTGCGTATATCCAAGACACAAAAAAGTAACCGCCCTTGCTCTACACCTTAAACCGATACCCCACGCCCCAAATCGTCTCGATATACTGAGGCTTTGCGGTGTCCTTCTCAATCTTCTCACGAATCTTTTTGATGTGCACGGTTACGGTGGCGATGTCACCGATGGAATCCATGTCCCAGATTTCCCTAAAGAGCTCATCCTTGGTAAATACGTGGTTGGGATTCTCTGCAAGGAAGGTCAAAAGGTCGAATTCCTTGGTGGTAAAGGTTCTCTCCTCACCGTCCACATACACTCTGCGGGCGGTTTTGTCGATGCGGATGCCACGGATTTCCACAATGTCATTCTGAGGCTTCTGATTGGTGCCCACCAGACGCTCATAACGCGCCATATGTGCCTTTACTCTTGCAACCAGCTCGCTGGGGCTGAAGGGCTTTGTCATATAATCGTCTGCGCCCAGTCCAAGACCTCTGATTTTGTCAATGTCATCCTTCTTGGCAGATACCATGAGAATGGGAATGTTTTTCTCCTCGCGGATGCGCTTGCACACTTCAAAACCATCCATGCCGGGAAGCATCAAATCCAGGATAATTAAATCATAGTTTCCGGCAAGGGCAGCCTCTAAACCCTTGTCTCCGGTGTTGCAAATGTCCACCTCAAAATCACTTAGCTCCAGATAATCCTTCTCCAAATCTGCAATTACTTCTTCGTCTTCAATAATTAAAATTTTACTCATATCTTCCTCCGTTTTCCTGCTCTATTCTTCTGACTGCAGCTCGATATATTTTCTGATAACAAAGTGAATGCAAGTGCCTTCACCCTCTTTACTTGTAGCCCAGATATATCCGCCGTGGTCCTCAATAATCTTTTTCACAATAGATAATCCGATACCGCTTCCGCCCTGTGCAGAATTGCGGGAAGCATCCGTCCGATAAAACCGGTCAAAAATCTTTTGTAAATCCTTTTGGGCTATACCCTTTCCGTTATCCTCTATCTCTACCCGGATGGAGTCTACCTCGTCCAAAATACGGATGTCGATTTCTCCGTGAGACTTATCCATGTATTTCACACTGTTGCTGATAATGTTGTTAATGACTTTCTTCATCTGCTCCGGGTCCGCAATGACAATGGTATCCGGCTCCACATAGTTGGAATAATTCAGCTCGATTCCTCTGGAATCCAAATCCAGACCAACCTCCTCCACACAGTCACCGAAATAATCTGCCACATTAATTCGATGGAAGTTATAGGGAATCCGGTTATTGTCGATTCCGGAATATACCGTAAGCTCGTTAATCAGCTTATCCATATCATTTGCCTTGCTATATATGGTCTTGATGTATTTGTCCATCTTCTCAGGCGTGTCCGCAACACCATCCATAATACCCTCTACATAACCCTTGATGGCTGTAATCGGCGTCTTCAAATCGTGGGAAATATTGCTGACAAGCTCCTTGTTCTGCTGACGCTGCTGGATATTCTCCTCCGTGGACTCCTTCAGGCGCAAGCGCATGTCTTCATAATTGCGGTATAAATCTCCCAGCTCGCCCTTGCCTTCCGTCTGCAGTGCGTAGTCAAAATCACCGTTCTTTATCTTGCGCATGGCTACGTTCAGTTCATCTATAGGAGTAAATACGCTCTTTCGTATCCACTGTGTCAGCATCCAGCTGGTAAACAAAAGTATCAGGGCATTTGCCACGAACATACCGATAAGCAGTTCTCTGGAAATCAGGGATCCTACCCTGGTCACCACAAACACGCTACCATCACTGCCATCAGAAAAAGTAAAATCCAACTGCTTTACATATTTTTCCAAATCATCAAAGTAGTATCCGGCATCCTCGGACAGATCAGTGTCTCCGTAATGCGGCAGTCTGGGAAAAAGCTTCTTTGCCCCCTCCTCCTTACCTGCATAATAAAGCTCTTCGCCCTTTCTCACGATAAGATAAGTAGATTTTCTTGCTATTCTTGAATTGACATCCTCCAGATATTCCTTGTCTTCTAATTTAGCCGGATCCTTTTCAAGCTGCTCCTGCAGTACATAATATGTACGGTCAGTAGTACTTACAAACTCCTGCATATTTTCTGACATCAAAGAATAATCAAGCTCACCAAATCCATAACCCTTCTGCACATTCAACAGACAGATTCCTATGATAAGGAAGGCGATGGTTGTCAAAAGCAGAGGCAGCACTATAAAACTGATAAAGGTTACCTTCAACCGTGTCTTAAGCTTCATATCTTTCTCCCTTGTATCGGTTGTTTCCTATATTACTATACAGATTATACCACACTCAGTTACTGAATGTGTAAAAACAATCATACTTTATCATTAAAAAAAAATAAAAATTTTTTTGAAAAAAGTTTTTAAAAGGTGTTGACAAATCCCTATAGTGATGTATAATGATATTAGTAACGATTACTGTTTTTAAAAAGAAGGGAGGTAATATGGCACTGAAGCATAGCAGGCAGAGAGATATGATTAAAGCCTTTCTTATGGGAAGGAAGGATCACCCCACTGCCGATGTTGTCTACATGAATGTGAGACAAGAGAACCCTAACATCAGTCTTGGTACCGTTTATCGGAACCTGACTCTGCTGGCCGACATTGGAGAAATCCAAAGGCTGCGACTTGGTGACGGTGTGGACCATTTCGATGCAGATACTTCCCCTCATTACCATTTTATTTGTACCGAATGTGGTAGCGTTATTGATTTGGAGATGGAGAGTGTCGAGCAGATTACAGAAACCGCCGGGAAATACTTTAACGGCAGGATTACCGGTCACGTCACTTACTTTTACGGCACATGCGGTGCCTGTTGCAAGGTGCTTAACGCACAGTAACCGGAATATATTTATGAAACGATGGGGAATCACCCCTTAATCAGCCTCTAAGAGGCGTAACATTAAACATTTAAACGAAAAGGAGAATAAGATTATGAAGTATGTATGTCAAGTATGTGGTTATGTTCATGAAGGAGATTCTGCACCTGAGAAGTGCCCTATCTGTGGAGTTCCCGCAGAGAAGTTTACCGAGCAGAGCGCTGAGAAGACCTGGGCTGCGGAGCACGTTGTAGGTGTTGCACAGGGCGCAAGAGAAGATATCATTGCAGATTTAAGAGCAAACTTCGAGGGCGAGTGCTCTGAGGTTGGTATGTACCTTGCTATGGCAAGAGTAGCTCACAGAGAAGGCTATCCTGAAATCGGTCTCTACTGGGAGAAGGCAGCTTGGGAAGAGGCTGAGCATGCAGCTAAGTTTGCTGAGCTTTTGGGCGAAGTTGTAACCGATTCCACCAAGAAGAACCTTGAGCTTCGCGTTGACGCTGAGAACGGCGCAACCGCAGGTAAGTTCGACCTCGCTAAGAGAGCGAAGGAGCTTAACCTTGACGCTATCCATGACACCGTTCATGAAATGGCCAGAGATGAGGCTAGACACGGAAAAGCATTTGAAGGTCTGCTGAAGAGATACTTTGGCTAAGCCGAAATCCCTTGATTTTAAAGGATATTTAAGGAGAGGATAGAGAAATCTATTCTCTCTTTTTTTATGCCCCTGCTGCCGCTTTAGATTGACTATTGATTGACTTTTTTAAGAACTCAAAACTACAAAAACCCTAAACTTGACTTTTTATAAGTATGGATTGTTACAAGGCAAGTTTACTGCAACCTTTAACAACTTTCAATAACTTTTTGATATTGTCAATATTGGTTTACACTTTATTCTCAAGAATGTTCGACCTTATGCA